>JADGRK010000041.1 GCA_017880985.1 Rhodoferax sp.
TTGTGGGCAAGGTCTGGCCTTACATTCTGGGCGGCATTGCGCTGGGCGCCCTGATCCACGGCTATGTACCGGAAGACTTCCTGGCCAGTTTCATGGGCAGGCAAGCGTGGTGGTCGGTACCGCTGGCCGTCATCATTGGCGTGCCGATGTACACCAACGCGGCTGGCGTGATTCCCATCGTCCAAGCCTTGCTGGCCAAGGGCGCCGCTTTGGGCACGGTGTTGGCTTTCATGATGAGCGTGATTGCGCTCTCACTGCCCGAGATGATCATCCTGCGCAAGGTGCTCAAGCTGCGGTTGATTGCCACTTTTGTCGGTGTCGTGGCCAGTGGCATCTTGCTGGTCGGGTTTGTGTTTAACGCGGTGCTGTAGCTCAACTGGCACGACGGCAGATTCTTTAGCTTCAACTTCAAGGAACCGTTATGGACATCAAAGTACTCGGCACCGGTTGCGCCAACTGCAAAGCCACCCTTGCCCTGATCGACCAAATCGCCCAAGCCAAGGGTGTTGAAGTCAAACTGACAAAGGTCGAGGAACTGCGCGACATCATGGGCTATGGCGTGATGAGCACACCCGGCGTGGTCATCAACGGCAAGGTGGTGCATGCCGGTGGTGTGCCGAGTCGCACCAAGATTGAGCAATGGTTGGCAGCCGGCGTGTAATCCTGGTGTAGAAAAGACGAAAAATCCACCACACTATCCAATGCCATTACGCTGGCGCAGGAAGTGATGTAATGGCGGGCATGGACAATTCAATACATCATTTCAGCGATCTCTTTGCCCAGTTGGGCCTGCCCTCAGATGCGCCGAGCATCCGACAATTCATCGCGGCTCATACGCCGCTGGCGGCGGGCGTCAAGCTGCCGGAGGCGTCTTTCTGGACACGCGCCCAGGCCGCATTTTTGTGCGACGCCTTACGTCAGGATTCGGACTGGGCGCTACTCGTCGATCAACTGAGTGAGGCCCTTCGCCCATCGGAGAGAAAAGGCCAGTGAGCACAGACCACCAGCACAGCCACGCCCCCGCCGACTTCAATCGCGCCTTTGCCATCGGCATTGTGCTCAACATTGTCTTTGTGGCGATCGAAGCGTTTTATGGCTGGCGGGTTAACTCGCTGGCCCTGCTGGCTGACGCGGGGCATAACCTGAGTGACGTGGCTGGCCTGGTGCTGGCCTGGGGCGGTGCGCTGGCGGGCAGGATACGCCCGGATGCGCGCCACACTTATGGCTTCAAGCGTGCCACGATTCTGGCCGCTTTTGCGAACGCACTGTTGCTGCTGGTGGTCATGGGCGCGCTGGCGTGGGAGGCGATTGGACGTTTGCTGTCGTCTCAAGGCCTGGTGCAGGCGCAGGGGGTCACCATCATGGCGGTGGCGGGCGTGGGCATCCTGGTCAACGCGGCCACCGCCCTGCTGTTCATGCGCGGGCGAGAGAGTGACCTCAACATACGAGGTGCCTTCATGCACATGGCCGCTGATGCGCTGGTGTCGGTGGGCGTGGTCGTTGCGGGCGCGCTGACGCTCTGGATCGGATGGGTTTGGCTCGACCCAGTGGTCAGTTTGGCAATTGCCGCGGTCATTTTGTTGGGCACTTGGGACTTGTTCAAACAGTCATTGCACATGTTGTTTGACGGTGTGCCCGAACGCATAGACCCGCAGGCGGTTCATGACTGCCTGGCAGCCTTGCCCGGTGTCAGCCGCGTGCATGATCTGCACATCTGGGCCATGGGCACATCACAAGTAGCCATGACGGCGCATCTGGTAATGCCGCAAGGCCAGGCGGATGATGCGTTTCTGGCGGATGCCACCCAGCAGATGCATGATCGGTTTGACATTACACATGTCACCTTGCAGGTCATGCAGGTGGCGTTTACTGCACCGTGTGCAGATTCTTAGCTTGAAACACTGGCAAGCGCGGCGCACTGCGTCAAGATGAGTCGGTCCGGTGCGGGCGTGATCAAAGTAAGATGAGTGTATGAGCCGTATTGCACACCTAGCGCCTTTGCCGACCCACAGTTCGGCTGAAACCCTGAACCAGGCCTGTTTTTGCCGCACCTTGAATGAGAGCCGCTTGCGTGAGCAGTTTGAGCGCGACCCCAGCCTCAAGGGGCTGATGCAAAGCATCACCCAAACGCGACCGCACCTGTGTTCATCCACTGTTGTTTTTCTCGCCGATGAGATGAAACAAAAGATGACCGCCACGATTGCCGCCATCGAGCACGTGATGGCTTTGCCAGCTTACCAGTCCCTCGCCTTGGCGCGTGCACCTGCCATTGCACAACACGCCTTCGGCCCGCTGGGCGTCTGTATGGGTTTTGATTTTCATCTGGGCGTGGGCGGGCCGCAACTGATCGAGATCAACACCAACGCGGGTGGTGCCCTGCTCAATGTCGCGCTGGCGCGGGCCCAGGAGACCTGTTGCGAGGAGATGGATTGGGCTTTTGCGCCAAAAGCATCGCATGACACCCTGGAGCCGACCTTCTTCAACATGTTTGTAGCCGAATGGCAGCGCCAGCGTGGCAAGGCCGCCTTGGCTTATGTGGTGATTGTTGATGACGACCCGGCGGCGCAATACCTGGCGCCCGAGTTTGAGCTGTTTCGGCAACTGTTTGTGCGGCACGGCGTAACAGCCGGCATTGCTGATCCGTCAGCACTTGAATGGCATGATGGCAAGCTCTGGCACCAAGGTTTGGTGGTGGACCTGGTTTATAACCGTTTGACTGATTTTTACCTGTCCGAGCCGAAGCACCAGGCCCTGAAACGTGCTTATGAGGCAGGCGCCGTGGTGCTGACGCCGCACCCGCGCGCCCACGCCCTGTACGCCGACAAGCGCAACTTGATTGCGCTCAGCCAGGATGATCTGTTGGCAACCTGGGGCGTAGCCAAAGCAGACCGCGGCGTGCTCCAGGCGGGCGTGCCGCTGACGCAGCTGGTCACAGCCGAGCGTGCCGATGAATTGTGGGCCCAGCGCCGCCAGCTCTTTTTCAAGCCGGTCGCAAGCTTCGGCGGCAAGGCCGCTTATCGCGGTGACAAACTCACGCGCCGGGTCTGGGGCGAGATTCTGGCGGGCGACTTTGTGGCGCAAGCGCTGGTGCCACCGGGTCAACGTTTGATTGAAGTCGATGGCCTGCAGACCGATCTGAAATTTGACATTCGCGCCTACACCTACGCCGGCCAGGTGCAACTGCTGGCGGCACGCATGTATGCCGGTCAGACCACCAACTTTCGCACTCAGGGCGGCGGCTTCGCGCCGGTGATTGTGGTGCCGCCGCACGGAGCACATTGATGTGCGGTATTTGCGGTGAACTGCGCTTTGACGGCGCAACGCCTGATCTGCAAGCGATTGAGCGCATGTCGAACAAACTGGCGCGGCGTGGACCCGATCACGCAGGCAGCTACCACCAAGGGCCGCTGGCCTTTGGCCACCGGCGCTTGTCGATCATTGACTTGTCGGCCCACGCAAACCAACCGATGGTCGATGCGGCACTGCAACTGGTACTGGTGTTTAACGGCGCCATTTACAACTACCGCGAGCTGCGCACGGAACTCATCGATCTTGGCTACACCTTCTTTTCCGAGGGCGACAGCGAAGTCATTTTGAAGGCTTACCACGCCTGGGGCAACCAATGCGTCAAGCGCTTTATCGGCATGTTTGCCTTTGCCATCTGGGATCAGCGTAGCGCGCAGTTATTTCTGGCGCGTGACCGCTTTGGCATCAAGCCGCTGTACCTGACGCAGGACAACCACCGCCTGCGTTTTGCATCCAGCCTGCCCGCACTCATTGCCGGTGGCGGTGTCGATACACAGCTTGACCCAGTGGCGCTGCATCACCACTTCACGCTGCACACCGTCGTGCCCGCACCGCGCACCGTGCTGATGGGGGTGCGCAAGTTGCCACCCGCCAGCACCATGGCGCTGGGCACGGACGCCAGCGTCAACCAGCAGGTGTACTGGACCCTCGATGCCACCCGCCCGGCGCAGCCAATGCTTGATGCCGACTGGCTGGCTGCCACGCGCGCGGCGCTGGTGCGAGCGGTGGAACGACGCCGCCTGGCCGCTGATGTGCCGGTTGGCGTGCTGCTCTCCGGCGGACTCGATTCGAGCCTGCTGGTCGGGTTGCTGGCTGACCATGTGCCTGATCTGCGAACCTTTTCAATCGGCTTTGAAGACCTCGGCGCCGGGGCCGAGAAGGCTGACGAGTTCGAATACTCGGACCAGATCGCGCAGCAATTCAAGACCCGCCACCAACAATACAAGATTCCCAACAGCGAGGTACTGGCACGCCTGCCCGAAGCGGTGGCACAGATGACCGAGCCAATGGTCAGCCACGATGTGATCGCGTTCTATCTGGTCAGCGAGCGCGTCTCCAAAGACGTCAAAGTGGTGCTCTCGGGCCAGGGTGCTGATGAAGTCTTTGGCGGCTATTTTTGGTACCCCGAAATGGACGCTGAAACGGGCTCGGCGCTGGAGCGTTTTAGCCGACATTACTTTGACCGCGACCAGGCCGAATATCTGGAAATGATGGCACCCGCCTGGCATGTCGGCGATATCACCAGTGAATTGGTGGCGCGAGAACTGAGCCAGCCGCAGGCCGACACTTTTCTCGATCAAGTCTGGCGTTTTGATGTCACCACGCTGATTGTCGATGACCCGGTCAAGCGGGTGGACAACATCCCGATGGCCTGGGGCCTGGAAGTGCGGGTGCCGTTTCTGGACCATGAATTGGTCGAGTTGGCGGCCCACATGCCGCCAGAACTCAAACTCAGGGAAGGCGGCAAGTTTCCGCTCAAGGCGATCGCGCGCGGTCTGATTCCGGACTCGGTGATTGACCGCCCCAAAGGCTACTTCCCGGTGCCCGCGTTAAAGTATGTGCGGGGACCGTTTCTGGAGCTGATGCGCAGCATCTTGATGTCACCGGCCTGCATCCGGCGCGGACTCTATCAGCGCGCCTATGTCGATAAGCTACTGGCTGAACCCGAAGCCCCAGAGCATTTCACGCGCATCAACGGCAGCAAGTTGTGGCATCTGGCGCTGCTGGAGTGGTGGCTACAGATCCACGTCGACAATTTGTAAGTATTTTTGGATGTAGCCCTTATAGGGCGGTCGCTAACAGCTATCTAATTAATAGCACTTGGCAGCAATTCAAGCCCGCTCGTACCACCCTTTTGAGCGGTTCACCACCCGCACCACCAGCAACATCACCGGCACCTCGATCAGCACGCCTACCACCGTCGCCAGCGCCGCGCCAGAATTGAAGCCAAACAGGCTGATCGCCGCCGCCACCGCCAGCTCAAAGAAGTTGGAGGCACCAATCAGCGCTGACGGGCAGGCAATGTTGTGCTTTTCACCGACCGCGCGGTTGAGCCAATAGGCCAAGCCTGAGTTGAACAACACCTGAATCAGAATCGGCACCGCCAGCAGGGCAATCACCAGCGGCTGCTGCAAAATCGCCTCACCCTGAAACGCAAACAGCAGCACCAGCGTGGCCAGCAGCGCGGCAATCGACCAGGGGCCAATTCTCTCCATGACGGCATCGAACACCACCTGACCCTGGCGCATCAATGACTTGCGCATGAGCTGCGCGACGATGACCGGGATCACAATGTACAGCACCACGGAAGTCAGCAGCGTGGCCCACGGCACGATGATGCTTGAGAGCCCCAGCAGAAACGCCACCAGCGGCGCGTACACCACGATCATGATGGCGTCGTTCAGCGCCACTTGCGACAGGGTGAACAGCGGATCGCCACCGGTGAGGCGGCTCCAGACAAACACCATGGCGGTGCAGGGTGCGGCGGCGAGCAAAATCAAACCCGCGATGTAGCTGTCAAGCTGGTCGGGCGCAAGGAGCGGCGCAAACCAGTGGCGGATGAACAACCAGCCCAGAAACGCCATGGAAAAAGGCTTGACCAGCCAATTCACAAACAGCGTCACGCCAATGCCCTTGACGTGCTGACGGACCTCGCTCAAGGCGGCAAAATCAACCTTGAGCAGCATCGGGATGATCATCACCCAGATCAACACACCGACTGGCAGGTTCACCTGCGCGACTTCCATGCGCCCAATCGCCTGGAACAGACTGGGCAAAAACTGCCCCAGCGCGATACCCACCACGATACACAAGAACACCCAGACCGACAAAAACCGCTCAAACACGCTCATCGGCGCGCCAGCCGCGCGTTTGCCAGTGACTTCGCATTGGACGCTCATGGTTTAGTCCCTGGCCAGTTGGCGGGCGGCACTCTGCAGCAGGGTCTTTTCCAGCTTTGCCGGTGGCAGGCTGATCAGCAACTCAAGCCGCCGCTTCATGGCGTGCAAGGTCTGACGAAAGGCTTCGAGCTTTTGGGCCTCCGTGCCATCGCCCACTGAGGGGTCGGGGTGGCCCCAATGCGCTGTGGCGGGCTGACCCGGCCAGTAGGGGCAAACCTCGCCTGCGGCATTGTCGCAAACGGTAATCACCAAATCCATCTGCGGCGAATCGACGCGGCCGAATTCATCCCAGGACTTGCTTTTCAGACCCTGGATGGAAATACCAGCGTTCTGCAAAACCTGCAGACCCAGCGGGTCGGGCTGCTGGTTGTCACGCGGACTGCTGCCAGCCGACCAAGCCTTGAAGCGGCCCCGACCGATGTGGTTCAGGATCGCTTCGGCCAGAATGCTGCGGGCCGAGTTGTGGGTACACAGGAACAGCACGTTGAGCACTTTGTCAGTCATTTCAGTTTTCCTTGGTTGAGAATGCCTTGTCGGACCCGTTGGAAGTCAATTGGAGCAGACGATCAACCCCGACCGGCTCGTCTTTCAATAGCGGCACCAGCGCGTAGCGACTGGCATGCCGGGTGATTACGGCATTGATTTCGGGCAGTTCATTGTGGGCGCGTGCTTTAAGCAGAGGCGATGTCACAGCGGCGGCGGCCAGACTGTTGTTGATGACCCAGGCCCAGGGTTCAATCCCGGCACGGCGCAAATCCGCCTGCAGGTCGGCCGCTTCCAGCACCGGCGTGGTCTCAGCCAGCGTCACGATCAGCACTTTGGTTTGCTTGGGATCCTGCAGCTGCATCATGGGCGTGGTGAAGTGCCGGTGCGTGGCCCCCAACTGGCGCACGACATCGCGGTGGTAAGCGCCGGTGGCATCAAGCAGCAGCAGCGTGTGGCCAGTCGGCGCGGTGTCCATCACGACAAACTTTTGGCCGGCCTCACGAATCACCCGCGAGAAAGCCTGAAACACCGCAATTTCTTCGGTGCAAGGCGAGCGCAGGTCTTCTTCCAGCAAGGCGCGGCCGGCCGCATCCAACTTGGCCCCTTTGCTGGCCAGCACTTGCGCGCGGTACTGCTCAGTCACCTCATGCGGGTTGATGCGGCTGACGCTCAAGTGCTCCAGCGTGCCCTGCAGCGTCTCAGACAAATGCCCAGCCGGGTCAGAGGTCGTCAAATGCACCGGCAAACCGCGCTGCGCCAACTCGACTGCCACAGCGGCTGCCAGCGTGGTTTTACCAACCCCGCCTTTGCCCATCAGCATCACCAGACCATGGCCGTCAGCGGCAATCTCATCGACCAGTTTGGAGAGGCTGGGCGCAGCATCGATCACGACCTGCGGAGCCAGATCAGCCACATTGGCCTCGACCGGTGCGATGTTGACCAGCAATTGCCGCAACGCCTCCAATCCGACCAGGTTAAAGGCTTTGAGTGCGATCTGATCGGTCGGCAACACCCGCAACTCGGCGGGCATGGCAACCATTGCGGCGGCTTCCCGGTGACAAATGGCTTCAGCCAGGGGATCTTGAGCTGATTCGGATTCGGGGAACACCCCGTTGATCACCAAAAATTGCTGATTCAAGCCAATGACGGCCAGCTCGGTGTGGGTGCGCGCGGCCTCTAGCAGTGTGGAGGCTTGCGCGCGCGCCACCAGCACCAGCCGGGTGAGCGCCGGGTCGGCCAAGGCATCGACTGCCGCCTTGTACTGCGTGCGCTGCTTTTCCAGCCCCGCCAATGGCCCCAGGCACGAGGCGTCGCCCTTGCCCTGTTCCAGAAAACCGCTCCAGGCGCCGGGCAACTGCAGCATGCGAATGGTGTGGCCAGTGGGCGCGGTATCGAAAATGATGTGATCAAAATCGTGTGTCAGTGCGCTATCCGTGAGCAGTGCGGTGAATTCGTCAAACGCGGCGATCTCGGTGGTGCAGGCACCCGAGAGTTGTTCCTCAATGCCTTTGACCACCGATTCAGGCAGCACGCCACGCACCGGTCCGACGATGCGGTCGCGATAGGCCTGCGCGGCGGCTTGCGGGTCAATCTCCAGCGCCGACAGTCGTGGCACCTGGGGCACAGCGGTGATGCGATTGCCAATCTCGATGCCAAACACCTGCCCCACGTTGGAGGCCGGATCGGTGCTGACCAACAAAACCCGCTGGCCTGCATCAGCCAGTTGCACCGCGCTGGCGCATGCAATTGACGTCTTGCCGACGCCGCCCTTGCCGGTGAAAAACAAAAACCGTGGCGGTTGGCGGAAGAACTTCATAAGACGCTTTCGGTAAACTTTCAACTTGACGCGATCATTCCCGCGACGCTGGAAATCCAGGCCGTCTATCAGCAGTTGCCGCCGGAGCAGCACTTGACAGAGGCCGCGTCTTGCTTGCGGGCGGCAGCGGGCTCAGTGTCTGCGGCTACCAAGCCCACCCAGCGTGCCAGCTCGTCGCGACTCGGGTAGCGCCCGGCAAGAGCGACTTCAGCATCGACCAGCGTCACCGGCAAAGCGCCCTCACCCGAGCGCTCCAGCAAACCTTTGACCATCGCGTTTTCAGCAAACGCCATCGGCTGTTGCGCCAGGTTAAAGCGCTCAATCTGGGCGCCGTTTTGATTCGCCCAGGCCACATCGGCTGCAAAGGTCACCAATTGCTGATCAACATCCACACCGCACACGCCACTGCTGCAACACAGGGCGGGGTCAAACACTCGAATTTTTTTCATTGGGAAATCTCCTTGGAGGTGTCATTGCGGGACAGACCAATATTTGCGAAGCAAATCTGCTCTGTCACCAACTGATCAGGAAGTGGGCCGAAGGTCAGGGCCAGCCATCGGTGCACAAAGTTCGGCACACTGCTCGGGATGCCCGGCACAGCACTCGGCGGTCAAATACGCAATCAGCTCCTGCATTAGCGCCAGGTTGGCCCGGTAACGCTGGAAGCGGCCTTCTTGCACGACGGAGACGAGCTGGGCATGGGTCAGTGCCTTCAGGTGAAACGACAGATTGGTCGGTGGCACTTCCAGCGTGCTGCCGATTTCTCCGGCCACCAAGCCCTGCGGCCCGGTTTTGACCAGCAGCCGGTATATGTCCAGCCGCACGCCGGAGGCGAGCGATTCAAAAATAGTGATGGCGAGCAATTTCTCCATGATGCAATCATACAAGCTTTATTGAAACATTGAATTAATAGTTAATTTGGCGCCGTTTCTTATGCCAATTCAGGCCGTAGCCACCGTCAATACTTGGCAGTAAGCTATTCATTTAATAGCGTTTGTCAGTTACCCCGGTGTTGCCCCGCTGGCACCGTTCCAGTCACTGTACGCTTTGCGCCGGCGCAGGCGGCACAAAGACAGGCCTTGCCACGCGCGCCCTCCGGGATGGGCTCCAGCAGTTCGGCATCGAAAGTAGCTTGGCTGCACCAGCAGGGCGGCTGCTTGACGCCAGTGGCGCGTTCCAGTTCCATGGCGCACTGGTTAGGCTGGCCGCACAACGGGCAACTGCGGGCGTCGGCAATCGGGTCGGGAGCAAAACAGGCGGAGAACATCATGGCGCTACTTTAAGGCCGAATGCCATGCAAAAAGCGAAGCGACGCCCTGAGCGGCCAAGCTGCGGGCCAGGCGCGCATCGAGAAACAACAAGCGGGATCGGGCTGGCGCGCAACGCCCGACTGTCGGGGAATGCGCCTCACCCGGCGTGCAACAGCGGGGGCAGCTGGCTCATGATTTGCGCCATGGCATCGTCCAGACCCAGCCCGTGGTTGAGGAGCTCATCCAGCGCCAGGGTAATGGGCATGTCCACGTGCAACTGCCGTGCCAATGCTGCCACCGCCTCCACGGAAAACGCGCCCTCGGTCACTTCCTTGCGTTCGGCCAGGACATCGGCCAGACGCCGCCCTTCGCCCAGCGCCACGCCGAGCGAGGTGTTGCGTGATTTCAGACTGTTGGCCGTCAGCATGAGGTCGCCGATGCCGGCCAGTCCGGAAAAAGTTACCTGCTTGGCCCCCTTGGCCAGACCCAGGCGCATTTCCTCTGCCAGCCCGAGCGTGATCAGTGTCGCGCGGGCGTTCTCGCCCAACTTGCGTCCGGCGACGATGCCGCTGGCAATGGAGATCACGTTCTTCATGACACCGCCGATAGCGGCCCCGATCAGGTCGTCTGACAGGTGCACGCAAAACCGCGGGCTCGCGATCTGACGCGC
Source organism: Rhodoferax sp. (assembly GCA_017880985.1). GTDB lineage: Bacteria > Pseudomonadota > Gammaproteobacteria > Burkholderiales > Burkholderiaceae_C > Rhodoferax. The sequence goes on from JADGRK010000041.1 coordinate 10,429, forward strand.
CACGGCCTCACCCAAAATGGCGTCAGCGCACGCCAGCACCACGCCACACGGCAGGTCGTTGGCAATCTCGCGCGCGAACGAGGGGCCGGAGAGCACCGCCAGCACGGACTCGGGCAGCACCAGCGCCAGCAGCTCCGGCATCAGCAGGCAACTGCCGCGCTCGACGCCCTTGGAGCAGCTCACCACGGGCGTGGACGGTTGCAGCGATGCGCGCATCTGCGCCGCGACCGCGCGTACATGCTGCGCCGGCACGGCCATCAGGATGATGTCGCTGCCGTGCGTGGCTTCGGCCAGATCGCCGGTGGCCCGGACGCCGGCCACCAGCGGCACATCTGGCAGGAAGTGGCTATTGACGCCCTCGCGGTTAATGGCGTCCACCACCTCCGCCTCGCGTGCCCAGATCAGCACGTCGTGGCCCGAGCGCCGCGTGACGCACGCCAGCGCGGTGCCAAAAGCCCCGCCGCCAATGATGCCGATAGATGTCATTTGTGTCTCCGGTCAGGCCTGAATGCGTTGGCCGCTGGCCGGATCGAACAGGTGCATATGCTGCGCCTGAAAGTGCAGCGGCAACGCGCCGTCGTGTGCCTGCGCCGAGGCGGCATGCAAGCGCGCCGCCAGACGCACGCCCCGCTTGTCTGCCCCGAGGTAACCGTAAACCAGTGAGTCCGATCCCAGCAGCTCCACGAAATTGATCTGTGGCGTCAGCAGCGCCGAGGCCTCATCGCAGGTCTCAAGGTGCTCCGGGCGTACCCCCAGCAGGACATCGCGGCCCGCAAAGGCAACCATGGCCTGCGGCAGGCGCACGCGCTCGCCGACCTCGGTGACGAGCGCAGCGCCGTCTGCTTCGATCCGTCCCGGGATCAGATTCATCGGTGGTGAGCCAATGAAACCGGCCACAAAGATGGTGGCCGGTTTGGTGTAAACCTCCAGCGGCGCGCCAATCTGTTCGGTGCGACCCTGGTTCATGACCAGCATGCGTTGCGCCAGCGTCATGGCTTCCACCTGGTCGTGCGTGACGTACAGGGTGGTCGTGCCCAGGCGTCGGTGCAGCGCCTGCAACTCGGCGCGCATCTGCACGCGCAGCTTGGCGTCCAGGTTGGACAACGGCTCATCGAACAGGAATACCGCCGGCTGGCGCACGATGGCGCGCCCCATGGCCACGCGCTGGCGCTGCCCGCCGGAGAGCTCGCGCGGCGATCTCTTGAGCAACGCGGAAAGTTCGAGCGTTTCGGCGGCGCGCTGCACCAGCACCTCGATCTCCGCTTTGGGCAGGCCGCGAATCTTCAGGCCGTAGGCCATGTTGTCGTACACGCTCTTGTGCGGGTACAGCGCATAGTTCTGGAACACCATGGCGATGTCGCGGTCCTTGGGTTCGACCTTGTTCACCACGCGGCCGCCAATCGCGATCTCGCCGGAACTGATGCTCTCCAGCCCGGCAATCATGCGCAGCAGCGTGGACTTGCCGCAGCCCGAGGGTCCCACCATGACCACGAATTCGCCGTCCGCAACCTCCATGGAAATGCCCTGGATCACTTTGACCGGGCCGAACGATTTGTACACATCACGAATGGACACCGCGGCCATCTATTTCTCCTGCTCGATCAGGCCCTTGACGAACCACTTCTGCATCACGATCACCACCAGCGCGGGCGGCAGCATGGCCAGCACGGCCGCCGCCATGACCAGATTCCAGTCTACCGAAGCGTCGCCGCCGGGGATCATGCGCTTGATGCCAATCACGGCGGTGTACATGGACTCGTCGGTGGTGATCAGCAAGGGCCACAGGTACTGGTTCCAGCCGTAAATGAACAGAATCACGAACAGCGCCGCCATGTTGGTGCGCGACAGCGGCAACACCACGTCCCAGAAGAAACGCAACGCGCTGGCGC
>JADGRK010000317.1 GCA_017880985.1 Rhodoferax sp.
ACTGGGCATAAAGCATATTGTGTATATTACGCACATCATGCGCAGAAAGATCCCCTCCCTGCAAGCCCTGGCCTGTTTTGAAGCCGCCGCCCGCCACGAGAGCTACACCCGCGCGGCGCAAGAGCTGGCGCTAACCCAGGGCGCGGTGTCAAGGCAGATCGCCGCGCTGGAAGAATTTGTCGGTGTTGCGCTGTTTCGCCGCACCCGTCATGGGGTGGTGCTGACCGAGCGCGGCACCGAGTACGCGCACCAGGTGGCGCCACGCCTGCAAGCGCTGGAGCAGGACACGCTGGACGTGATGTCGGCCCAGGGGATGGGCGGCGCGATCCATCTGGCGGCAGTGCCCACATTTGCCACGCGCTGGTTGATCCCGCGCCTGCCCGAGCTGAAAGCACTGCACCCGGAAATCATGGTCCACATCGAGACCCGGACCCGGCCCTTCATGTTTGCCGACACGGTGTTTGACGCCGCACTCTATGCCGGTACGCCCGAGCAGGTGAGCAACTGGGCCGGTACGCGCGCATTGCGACTGCTGGCTGAAGAGGTGGTGCCGGTCTGCAGCCCCCAATTCTTGGGCCCGCAAAGCGCGCTCACGCCGGAGGCGATCGCCGAGCTTGCCCTGTTGCAGCAAAGCACCCGCATGGATGGCTGGCGGCGCTGGTTTGACGCCATGGGTGTGCCCGCTCCCAAAGCCTTGTCCGGCCCCCGGTTTGAACTCTTTTCCATGACCGCAGCGGCCGCCGCCTGCGGCTTGGGGCTGGCACTGGTGCCGCGCCTGCTGATTGAAGCTGAACTGGCGCGCGGTGAACTGGTGGTCGCCTGCGCACAGCCGCTGCCGAGCGAACGGGCCTATTACCTGGTGCAACCCGAGCGCGCTGACGAGCGGCCGGTCATCAAGACTTTTCTGGGCTGGCTACAGCAGGCCGCAGCGCCAGCGCAGTAGCCCTGCGATTCACCTCAAGCCCGGTCATGGTTTGAATGGGAGACAATCCGCGCCAGCAAGAGGACATCAGCATGAAAAATATTTGCGTCTATTGTGGCTCCAGCATCGGTCGGCAAGAAGCCTATTCCAGCGCGGCGCGTGACCTTGCCAGGTCGCTGGTTGACCGAAACCTGGGGCTTGTCTATGGTGGTGCCAGCGTTGGCATCATGGGACTGATTGCCGATACCGTGCTGCAACTCGGCGGCAAGGCAGTCGGGGTCATCCCCGATGCGCTGGTGCGAAAGGAGATCGCGCACAGGAACCTGACCGAACTGCACGTCACGCAATCAATGCATGAGCGCAAAACCCTGATGGCTGAGCTGTCTGACGGGTTCATTGCCCTGCCTGGCGGGATCGGCACGCTCGAAGAGATTTTCGAGATCTGGACCTGGGCCCAACTTGGCATTCATGCAAAACCCTGTGGTTTGCTGAACGTGGCGGGCTACTTTGACTCGCTGACGACGTTTTTGGATCATGCAGCAGCCGAGCAGTTCGTCAAGAAGCCGCACCGTTCCATATTGATCGTCGAGCATCAGCCCGAAGCGCTGCTGGATCGATTCGCCAGTTACGAACCACCTGCGATTCAAAAGTGGGTCGGGAAAGCCGACCTCTAAGCATGATGACGCGCAACGCAAAGATATCTGATATCGAAGACCCTGCGGTTCAGGTCAAACCGCGCTTCCTGAGCATCGGCTCCACTTTCGGATCGCGTCCCCGAAACGCGCGGTAGGCGGCAGCCGGCTCCTGCTTGTTACCGGCGCTGTATACATGGCGCAGCAAGCGCTCTGCGGTGGCGGCGTCAAACGGATCGCCGGCTTCGGTAAAGGCCTCAAAGCCATCCGCTTCCAGCACTTCGGCCCACATGTAAACGTAATAACCGGCGGCATAACTGGAACCGGAAAACAGGTGCTGAAAGTGCGACAGGTGATGGCGTTGGCCGATATCACCTGGCACGCCAAGCAATCGGCACTGCTCGGTTTCAAATGCGGCCATGTCAACCGGGGTACCGTTGGGCAAAGAGTGCAGGGCCATGTCGATCAGCGCCGGCCCGGCATATTGCACCGTGGCCCAGGCCTGGTCAAACTGACGTGCATCTTTGAGCTTTGCCAACAAGGCCGCTGGAATGGGCGCGCCGCTTGCGTGGTGTCGCGCATGACGCCTCAACACCTGTTCCTGTTCGGCCCAGTTTTCGAACAACTGCGACGGCAGCTCGACATAGTCGCGCAAAACCCGCGTGCCCGAGAGCCGCTCAAACTTCACCTGGGACAACAGGCCGTGCAAGCCATGACCAAACTCGTGGAACAGCGTGCGCACATCGGCAAAACTCAGGAGCGTTGGCTCGGCCTTGGCGAAGTTATTGTTGTTGATGACGATCGGCAAGGTGCCCCCGTGGTGGCCGGACTGGCTGCGAAACACGCTCATCCAGGCACCACTGCGTTTGCTGGGGCGGGCATAGTTGTCGCCAATAAAGATGCCGACCAGCTGGTTCTGGCGGCCGCGCACTTCCCACAGTCGCGCATCGGGGTGGTGCAGGACGTGGCCGAGTTGCTCAATAAACCTGATGCCAAACAGGCGATGGGCACAGTCAAACATGGCCTCGATCATGTTGTCCAGCGCAAAGTACGGCTTGACCTCGGCGTCATCCAGGTCGTAGCGCCGCTGGCGCACTTTTTGGGACAGGTAACGCCAGTCCCAGGCGGCCAGGTCGGTGGGCTCACCCAGGGATTTGGCCATAGCCACCAGGTCCACGCGGTCGGCGTTGGCCTTCGCCTTGGCCGGCTCCCAGGCCCGGGTCAGCAATTCAATCACGGCACTGGTCCTGCCCGCCATGCGGTCCACCAGTTCATAGTCAGCGTAGCTGGCATAGCCGTGCAGCGCCGCCTGCTGCTGGCGCAAGGCCATGATGCGTGACACGATCGGGCGGTTGTCATGCTTGCCTGCATGGGCGCCACGCGCAACACGGGCACGCCAGATCGCTTGGCGCAAGTCACGGCGGGCCGAAAAAGTCAGGAACGGCTCGGCCATGGATGGTGAGAGGGTGATGACATGGCTGAGCGCCGGCAAGCCACGCGTCGCCGCCGCGGCTTGGGCCGAAGCCCGAAGAAATGGCGGCAGACCAGCTAAATCGGCCTCACCTTTGAGCTCAAGCGCGAACCCGGCCTCGTCGGCCAGCACGTTTTGTCCAAACTGCGCACACAGGCTGGCCAGCTCTTCCATCACGACGCCGTAGTCTTGACGCGCCGTTTGTGGCAGCTTGGCACCGGAGCGCACAAAGTCCAGATGAACCCGCTCCAGCAGGCGCAGTTGCTCCGGGTCCAGGCCCAACGCTGCACGACGCTCGTAAAGTCCATCGATGCGTTTGAACAGAGCCGCATTCAAGTAAATGGCGTTCTCGTGCGCCGCCAGGCGCGGCGCCATCTCGCGTTCAACCGCCTGTAGCTCGGGTGAGGTTTCACTGTGAGTCAGGTTGGACAACAAGTACTCGATGCGCGTGTTCAAACCGCCGCTTTCGTCAAACGCCTGCAAGGTGTTGGCAAAGGTGGCGGCATCGGGGTTGCTGGCAATTGCCTCCAGCTCAGCCAGGTGCGCTGGCAGCGCCACATCAAACGCGGGCAGAAACTGCGCGGCGTGCACAGCGGCGAAAGGCGGCAAACCGTAGGCGCCGGTCCAGTCGGACAAAAGCGGATTGGCG
>JADGRK010000318.1 GCA_017880985.1 Rhodoferax sp.
CATCAGTAAAACCAGTTGCTGCATGACCCAGTCAAACCAGCGTCTGGGTGCAATGCACGCGGGTAGACGCGAGCAGGTGTGTTTGCAGGCGTGGCATAGGTAGCGCAGGATGGGTACTGGGTTGAGGGACTTGGTTGGATCTGTTGTGCTGCGATCGGCTTTGCGAAAGTAACAGCCGTGACACCACAGTCCAGCCACCCCGCAGTGTGGACAACGCAGTGGGCGGTATATCTCGCTATTTGTGGCTACAGCAGTCAGGTGTTGCTCAAGCGTGGTCACGCTCGCTAGAATTCTGTTCATAGGCTGGTCTCTTTTGCATGGTGGTGGTCTTGATAACTTCCCACGATAACAGAGGTGTACCGGCCTATTCTTTTGCGCGCGTGTCCCAGGCTACATCAGGCAACGTTTTAGAGAATCTTCTAAAAGATACTGGGATGTTCAGGGGATCATTAACCCTGGATTTCGACGGACGTAACACCTGGTCCGCGCCGCGATCTTGCGAGGGACGAGACCAGCGGGGCCAGGGGCGAATTCACAACTCCACTGGACGTACCAGGGTATCCACTGGAGCACGTACAGCGCGTCATCCGGCGCGCGCGCCACAAGCGCACAGACAAAACTTTGCCGCACCCCAATGTCTGAGAGTAGGGCGTCCCCTCCCGACATTGGCTGCCTTGGCTTGAAACGGGCAATAGGCAGATCAGTAAATTCGATTGAACCCGATGGCTGATTCGTGCTGAGTTCCTGGTAGTAAGGTGTCCTGATCAGGTAAAACAAATCGTGGCTATTGCGGTCGCCGTTATCCAGCGCTGTGTAGTTTGGCCAGTTCAGCAGCATCGCCGACTCCCCCGAAGTCTGGCGGTAAAGAGCCCAGGACCATTCCTGCACATTGACTTGCACCCATCCGATGCGCCAACCCATCCCGATGGGAGACTTTGAAGCTGGAAGCGCCGGGTTGTTTCTCGCCGGAGCGGGTGTGTTTCCCAATTGCGCTGTTCCGTTCAACTGGAGACCGAGACACTGGAAAGTCCACTCTCCCTGAACAAACTCAGGGCCCTCAGCGCGGTGGTGACGGGGTCGTGAGAGACGATTGGACGATATTCATGCTGAATGCTCCCCGTCAAGAGTTGATTCGATTCATGATACAGCGTCTGAAGGCACGGAAGTTCGTGTTGGCCTGTAGCGCCGGCTTGCCGCGGATGGCCTTGTGCAGGCAGGCGAATCAATTCCGTGAGGGGCAGCAGCAGCCAAATGAAAATCCCGGCATGGTGACCGGGTTTAACGTCAAATCACCTTGGCAATCGAGGCACAAACGTAGTCGATGTTTTTGCTGTTGAGCGCCGCCACGCACATGCGCCCGGTGTCGGTGCCATAAACGCCAAACTCATTGCGCAGGCGCACCATCTGGTCTTTGGACAGGCCAGAGTAGCTGAACATGCCGATCTGCCTGGTGATGAAGCTCATGTCCTGCTTGATGCCCGCCGCTTTCAGTCCATCGACCAGCTTCTGGCGCATGGCCTTGATGCGCACCCGCATTTGTCCTAGCTCTTTTTCCCACAGGGCGCGCAGCTCGGGCGTGCCCAACACGGCGGTTACGATGGCGCCGCCATGGGTGGGTGGATTGCTGTAGTTGGTACGGATCACGATCTTGAGCTGGCTCAGTACGCGCCCAGCTTCTTCTTTGCTTTGGCACAGCACGCTGAGCGCCCCCACACGCTCACCGTACAGGCTGAAGCTCTTGCTGAAACTGGTAGCGACAAAGAAGGTCAGCCCGGCGGCTACAAATTTGCCAATCACCGCACCGTCTTCTGTCAAGCCGTAACCAAAACCCTGGTAGGCCATGTCGAGGAACGGCACCAGATTGCGGGCTTTGACGGCGGCAATCACCTGATCCCATTGAGCGGGCGCGATGTCATAGCCAGTTGGGTTGTGGCAGCAAGCGTGCAGCACAACGATGGTGCCCGCAACTGCCGCATTCAGGTCGGCCAGCATGCCCTCAAAGTCGAGGCTGCGGGTTTGAGCGTCATAGTAGCGATAGGACTCGACCGTGAAACCGGCGTTGGTAAATAAGCCGCGGTGGTTTTCCCAACTGGGGTCGCTGATCAACACCTTGGCTGCTGGGTTGAGTTTGTTCAGAAAGTCTGCACCCACCTTGAGGCCACCGGTGCCACCGAGCGCCTGGATGGTGGCCACGCGGCCGGTCTTGACCGGCTCGCTGTCAGCACCAAATACCAATGCCTTAACCGCCGCGTCATAGGCTGCAATGCCGTCAATCGGCAGGTAGCCATGCGGCTTGGGAGCTTCTGCCATCGCTTTCTCGGCTGCCAGCACGCACGCCAGCAGCGGCAGTTTGCCGTTGTCGTCAAAGTACACACCGACGCCCAGATTGACCTTGGCCGGGTTGGGGTCGGCGTTGAATTGTTCGTTGAGACCCAGAATCGGGTCGCGCGGGGCCATTTCGACTGCGGAAAAGAGAGACATGGGGGACTTCCTGTTCAGAGTGGTGTTTAAAAGAAACGAGAATAAGGGTTTTGCGGATTGCAAATCGCTATTTTACCGACCGCTTTGCTCGCTGATTGACCTTTTTATGCTCACACCCGTCCCCACCGCAGCTGTATCGTCCGCTGATGCCGATTTAGGCCAAAACGGCACCTTTGTCCGTTACCCCGATTCGCCGTTTGAGTTGTACCAGCCTTATCCGCCCGCGGGAGACCAGCCGCAAGCCATTGAGAAGCTGGTGGAAGGCGTGAACGATGGCGAGGTATTCCAGATTTTGTTGGGCGTGACCGGTTCAGGCAAAACCTTCACCATGGCCAATGTGATTGCCCGGCTTGGGCGGCCTGCGATTGTGTTTGCGCCCAACAAGACGCTGGCGGCGCAGTTGTACAGCGAGTTTCGCGAGTTTTTCCCGAAAAACGCGGTGGAATATTTCGTCAGCTATTACGACTATTACCAGCCTGAAGCCTATGTGCCGCAGCGTGACCTGTTCATTGAAAAAGACTCTGCCATCAACGAGCACATCGAGCAGATGCGCCTGTCCTGCACCAAGAGCGTGCTGGAACGACGCGACGTGGTGATTGTGGCGACCGTCTCGGCCATCTACGGCATTGGCCAGCCGGAGGCGTACCACAAGATGGTGATGACTTTGAGGGCGGGCGACAAAATGGGCCAGCGCGACATGATTGCCCAGTTGGTACGAATGCAGTATCAGCGCAACGATGCTGATTTTTCGCGCGGCGCGTTTCGGGTGCGTGGCGACACCATCGATATTTTTCCGGCTGAGCACAGCGAGATGGCGATTCGGGTCGAGCTGTTTGACGATGAAATTGAGTCGCTGCAATTGTTTGACCCGCTTACCGGGCGCATCCGACAAAAAATCCCGCGCTTTACCGTCTATCCCAGCAGCCACTATGTGACCCCGCGAGAGCAGGTGCTGTCGGCGGTGGAAGCGATCAAGCTGGAGTTGTCCGACCGAGTGAAAGAGTTTGTCAGCCAGGGCAAGCTGGTCGAAGCCCAGCGCATCGAGCAGCGCACCCGCTTTGACCTGGAAATGCTCAGCGAAGTCGGGCATTGCAAGGGGATCGAAAACTATTCACGCCATTTGTCTGGCGCGGCCCCCGGTGAGCCGCCCGCCACGCTGACCGACTACCTGCCCAAGGA
>JADGRK010000319.1 GCA_017880985.1 Rhodoferax sp.
TGCCCGATCGGCTCTGCCGCTGGCTTGACCTTGATCTCGATGTCGTAGCCAAGGCGGTTCAAGCAATCCATGAGTTTTCGCTCAGAAAGATTGGAGAAGTCACCACGCATCATGTCGGACACCTTGGGTTGGGTTAGACCCATACACTTTGCCGCCGCTTGCTGGGTGAGCCCAAGGCGGCGTATGGCTTTCCTGATTTCAATGACCAGACCGGTCTTGATCTTGAGCTTTTCCGCGTCGGGCAGGCCAAGATCGGCATATACATTGCCAGAGCCTTGCTGCACTTGAATCCCGTCAATTGACCGTTTTTTCATCTCGCAACTCCTTTGCAAACGCCTGGGCCACCTTTAGCCTGGCGTGAATGATGTCCATGTCTTCTTTCGGCGTGGCGACGCCGCGCTTACTTTTTTTCTGGAAACAGTGCAGAACAAACACGGCCTCCTTGAACTTCACGGTGTAAACGGCCCGATAGGTGCCACCCACATCATCTTCAACAACTTCGAGAACACCAGCGCCCGAAAAACCCTTGAGCACCTTTGCGGCATCGTGCTGATCGCCCGCTTGAGCGAGCGAAGGGGCGTAACCAAAGAATCGCCGCACGTCAGCAGGCAGCGCCATGAGGTCTTTGTGACTACTCCCTATCCATTCAAGCCGCTTTTCTTGATCGCGCATAGCTAATTATGCATGAAAAGGGATATTTCCGTGGTCTTAGTCCTCCGCCACCACATGCTCCCCCCGCGCAATGCGCTGCATAAAGTCGAGCTTGAGCAGTAGTGCCTTCATGCCCGCCACATCGAGCCGGGTGGTGTTGTGCGAGTTGTAGTCTTCGCCATGCGCGCTTTGGGTGATGCGCTGCTCACCTTGCTCGACAAACTTGGCGTAGTTCAGGTCGCGCCCATCGGGCGGTATGCGAAAGTAATCGCCATGGTCCTCGGCACAGGCCATTTCTTCGCGGCCCAAGAGTGCCTCAGACAGCTTCTCTTTTGCTAGCGAATAAGTTGCTTGCCATGGATTGCGGATCGAGTCCGCAATGACAGCCTGATAATTGTCATTGCGGGCCACGAATGTTGTCATTGCGGGCCTGACCCGCAATCCATGCCACCCCCAGCCCAGCAAAAGCCCCAAACCATCAGCCAACAGATCCAGCCCACTGGCCACGTGGCTCGTCGTGAAAGCCTGCAAAACCTCTATCAGCGCGCCATAGGCCAGCAGGCTCAGCAGCGCCACTGCCAGGCGCTGCGGGAAAGCTTTGCAACCCAGCCACGCCAACACGGCAAAGGCCAGCAAGTGGTTTGATTTGTCCCAGGTGCTGGTGCCCTCCAGATTGCGGCTGGCGGCGACCCATCACTTTTTCCATCATCGCCTTGCTGATGCCCATGGCGTTGATGGGGTACACCGCCTCCAACGGGTGAAACTCGCAGGATGGCACCTGCTTGAGCGCCGCCGCGTGAAACACATAGTCCACCCCGCGCATGGCAGCGGCCACGCTGCGCGGCTCGCGCACATCGCCAATGTAGAACTAGAGCTAGGCGTGCTGGTAGCGCTTGCGCATATCGTCCTGCTTCTTCTCGTCACGGCTGAAGATGCGGATCTCGCGCAGGTCGGATTCCAGAAAGCGCCGCAGCACGGCATTGCCAAAGGAGCCGGTGCCACCGGTGATTAATAGAGTTCTATTGTTAAACATGAATACTCCGTCAATTCCCAAAAAAGCAATAATCCCGGCGACACATTCCAGCCCTCGTAGCCACTGCCAAAATTGCTGCCAACTTCATGGCAACTCAGACCAGGCTTCTTCTATGGCGTCAAAAACGGGGGCGGGCACTGTCAGTTCAAATTTCTTGCGGCGATTGGCCGAAACCTTGCCCTTGTTTTGCAGGCATGACAAAACCAGGGTCGTCAGCTCGCTGCCCCGCACATCGAACCGATCATTGATGACCTTGACGATGGCGTCAAACCTGGCCAAAAATTCTGTCTCATCCTTGAGGTCCGTATCAAGCGCTTGCCGCGCCATCTCCAGACCAAACTCCACGCAGGCCGTTGCGTTCCAGAATCGGTACAGGCTGTCATCAGACAAAAAGCGCATGTCATAGTCGTCGTCGCCTATCCATCGTACATCCCAGCATTTGCGCGCCGGCCCAGAAAAGCTCTTCAGGGCCTTGAGATAGGCCTCCTCATTGCGTTTCATGGCCACCGAAACCGGCAGCAGCAGACCATGGCGCAGCCGCCCCGACTGGCACAAAGCCTGGTGAAACAAAAACCGCGACAGGCGGCCATTGCCATCCATGAACGGATGAATAAATACGAAACCAAACGAGGTGATGGCGGCGCAGACCAGTGCGTCAACCTTGCCCGGCGCCGCGTTGGCAAAAGCCAACAAGCCCTCCATCAAGGCCGGCACCATCGCGGGTGGCGGTGGCACATAAGTGATTCCCGGTGCACCCCGTAGCGGGCCACGCAACCAGTTTTGTTGATTTCGGTATTCCACCGCCCGGTCCAACGGATTGGTCAGGGTCGCGTTCTGGAGCTCGACCAGATAAGCCTCATCAAGCCTGCGGACCTGATGCGCTTGCCGCAAGAGGTCAACAAAGGCCTCCGCCTTGTTGGCGCTCGGTGTCTCGCGCTCAATCGCAAACGAGCTTTGTGTCTCGTGCAGATAGGCCCACGACATGGCTCTATCGGTGGCGGCAGGCCCCAGCTGCGACACAAAGGCCTCGGCACTGGCCAGGATGTCTGACGCCAGCAACGCCTCGATCAGTGGCGTGCGCTCCACCGTGGCGCAATACTGTAGCGACCCCAGACCGTTGAAATTGACCCGCCATTTGGCGTTGCGTATGCCCGGTCCGGTGATGTACTTGCCAGCATCAAACAAATCGACCGTTGGCCCGGTGATGGCGGGCAAATCTGGCAGCGCCTGGGCATTGAACGCCTCCCACAGAAAGCATGCGCTGCGAACATAAACACCTGAGGGTGCTGTCTTGATGGCATCCACCATGGCTGGCACCGGTATTTTTTGCAGTGCCTGCGACAAAATTTGCAGATTGACGCCCTCATGCTTCAGCGCGAACAGCAAATGCGCCAGCACATCGTCACTTTGGGGTGCGACATGCGCCGGAATCAACACCGCATCGGCAGATGGGGTCACCCGCGTGACCGCGGCTGTGTGCGCCGGACGATCCGGCTCAAAAGCTGAAAGCCCGAGGCTGCTGTGCAAATGCGCGTACCCAAGTTGACCCATTTTTTCTTTCGGCGACAAAGATTTTCTTAAATATTTACTAAAACAGCGATTTTTTCTTTCTACAACCCGGAAGTCAAGGAGGCATTCTGAAAACTCCGTTCACCTTCAAACGACAGGCTGGCACCAGCATGCACAAAAATCATCTTTGGCCCCACAAAGTCGACAACGGCGCAGCCCACAGAGACTGTCATTGCGGGCCTGACCCACAATCCATGCCCCCATGGCTGTCATTGCGGGCCTGACCCGCAATCCATGCCCTGTCATCGTCATTGCTGACTCAACCCGGCCTGCAACAGCTCGGCGCGCTCCACCGTTGGCTATGACTCCCGCAAGGGTGCGACGCTAGTGACTGTGCAGCTTCTCTTGCAACCAGACTTTGATCAGCGACTGATACGGTACGTCACGCGAGTTCGCCGCTG
>JADGRK010000320.1 GCA_017880985.1 Rhodoferax sp.
GGTGGTGAACTTGGTCATCTGCTCGCCCAGAATGGCAATCGGGGTGATGAATTCGGCCATCTTTTCATTGACACCTTCTTCGGCCACCAGTTGGCCAACCAGCTTGCCGAATTTCTTCAATGTGGCGCCGTTGTTGCCCAAAATCTTGCGGCCCAGCAAGTCGAGCCACTGGATGGTGTTGGTACCTTCGCACATCCGGTTGATCCGGGCATCCCGCACAAATTGCTCCATGCCCCATTCCTTGATGTAGCCGTGGCCGCCAAACACCTGCAGGCAGCCGGAAGTGGCGCTCCAGCCGTTGTCGGTAATGAAGGCCTTGACAATCGGCGTCAGCATGGCCAGCAGCTCGCTGGAGTCTTTGCGCACTTTTTCATCCGGATGGTTGATCTCTTTTTCAAGCAGCATGGCGCTGAAGCACAGCAGGGCGCGGCCACCTTCGGCGTAGGCCTTGGCCGTGAGCAGCATCTTGCGCACATCGGGGTGGACGATGATCGGGTCGGCCACTTTGTCCTTGGCCTTGGGACCGGTGAGCGAGCGCATTTGCAGCCGGTCCTTGGCGTAGGCCAGCGCATTTTGAAAAGCCACTTCGGTCAGCCCCAGCGACTGGTTGCCAACGCCGAGCCGAGCCGCATTCATCATTACAAACATGGCATTCATGCCCTTGTTGGGCTGGCCCACCAGGGTGCCGACGGCGCTGTCGAGCACGATTTGCGCCGTGGAGTTGCCATGGATGCCCATCTTGTGTTCCAGGCCACCGCAGTAAATGCGGTTGCGCGCGCCCAGCGAGCCATCCTTGCTGACCAGAAACTTCGGGCAGATGAACAGGCTCACACCCTTGATGCCGACCGGCGCATCGGGCAGCCGGGCCAGCACCAGGTGGATGATGTTCTCGCTCATGTCCTGTTCGCCGGCGCTGATGAAAATCTTGTTGCCAGTAAGTTTATAGCTGCCGTCCGCCTGGGGCTCCGCCTTGGTGCGCATCAGGCCCAGGTCAGTGCCGCAGTGGGCTTCGGTCAGGCACATCGTGCCGGTCCACTCGCCGCTGGTCATCTTGTGCAGGTAGGTCTGCTTTTGTTCCTCGGTGCCGTGCGTGTGCAGCGCTGCGTAAGCGCCATGCGTCAGGCCGGGATACATGGTCCAGGACTGGTTGGCAGAGTTCATCATTTCGTAGAAACACTGGTTCATCACCAGCGGCAGGCCCTGGCCGCCAAACGCGGGGTCGCAGGCGAGCGCCGCCCAGCCGCCTTCAATGTATTTGGCGTAGGCCTCTTTGAAGCCCTTGGGCGTGCTCACAATATGAGTGGTCTGGTCGATCGTGCAACCCTCCGTATCACCACTGATGTTGAGCGGGAAGATGACTTCGGTGGCAAATTTGCCGCCTTCTTCCAGCACCGCATTGATGGTGTCGGCGTCGATATCGGCGTGCTGCGGCATCGCCTTGAAATCGTCAACCACCTTGAGCACTTCGTGCATCACAAACTGCATGTCGCGCAGGGGGGGGGTGTAGCTAGGCATGTCTAGTTCTCCTTTGAATTTGAGGGTGAGCGGGATGCGCGGCCTGCCGTCGCTGTGCTCGCAACAGACTTGCCGTAGTGCAGCAGAATATTTTCAAAACCGGTATTGGCGCGTTCAATCGCGCCGGGATTTTTCAAAAACCTGGCTTCATAGTGCAGCGCCAGAATGAGACCGTGAATCTCGAAAGCCATCTGCGCTTCGTCAGCATCTTTATTGAGATGGCCGATCTGCTTGGCCTGCACCACGGCACGGTGCATCGCCGCCAGCCAGGTCCTGACCGAGCTGGCCAGCGCATCACGCACCGGGCCCGGGCGGTCATCAAACTCGACCGCACCGCTGATGAATATGCAGCCTGACTGGAGTTCCACGGCGACCCGGTTCATCCAGTTGGCAAATAGTGCACGAACACGCGGCAAGCCGCGCTCCTGATCCATCGCAGGGAAGAAAACCTCGTCAGAAAAACGGGCGTAATACTCCCGAATAACAGAAATCTGGAGTTCTTCGCGCGATCCAAAATGGGCAAAAACACCTGATTTGCTCATCTGGGTCACCTCGGCCAGCGCGCCAATGCTCAGGCCTTCCAGCCCGATTTGGGTCGCCAACCCCAACGCTGCATTCACAATCGCCTGCTTGGTTTGCTGGCCTTTTTGCAGGGCGTGACCGGCGCGCGAACTCGGCCGTGTGCGGGCGCGGGGAGGTTTGGCAGGCGATTGAGTAGAAGTCATTGCGTTAAAAAAGAACGATCGTGCTATTTTGCAGCAATTTCACTCCCTGTGTCAAATTAAGCCAAGCTCTAGAGAGATTTTTCTAGACAGAGCAGGGGTTTACCCGAAGCCCTGCGGGCTGGATCAGTATTTGAAGGGCACCAGCAACTGCCGTTGCTCACCCAGACCTTCGAGCCCCAGACTCAACACGTCGCCCTTTTTCAGGAACCGGGACGGCCAAAACGTACAAGTTTCATGCTTCAAAGAAGGAGCGACAGACTGGCTTGCAAGTGCTCCGAGGGCAAGCGCTTGAAGTTGGAGCGTGCAAAGCGCTGCAAGCGCCCGACGATAAAAGCGCTGAGCACTGATGCCCGCACCTGGGTATCGACACTCGGCGTGGCCGAGCCGCTCAACTCGGCGCCAACGCGCAGGCTTTGTTTGAGGGAAGACTCGATCTTGTCAAAAAACTGGTTCATGCGCTGTTGCAAGCGTTCGTTCTCAAACACCAGCGCATCGCCCACCATGACGCGCGTCATGCCGGGGTTCTTTTCGGCGAACTGCATCAGCATGGCGACGATTTGGGCGGCCTGGCGCGGCCCCGCCGCAGCGTCCGCAGTGACCGATGTGCGCTCCTGCTCGGTGATCTGGTTCACCAGCGAAAACACGCTCTGCTCAATGAACTCAATCAAGCCTTCAAACATCTGGGCTTTGCTGGCAAAGTGCCGGTACAGCGCCGCTTCACTGACCTCCAGGCGCGCCGCCAGTGCAGCGGTGGTGATGCGATCTGCGCCAGGTTGCTCCAGCATGGCGGCGAGCGCCTGCAAGATCTGCACGCGGCGCTCGCCCGGTTTGGGTCGCTTGCGCGTCGGCGTCGTCTCCTCGCTGCTGGCTGAGCTTTGAACTGGTGTTGGAGCGGATGGGGTTTCGGCGTCAGACATGGTGCATTGAGGGAAGGCTTGCTTTCATTCTCGCATAGCCAAAGCAAGGGTTTTTGCGGGGGTCAGATCGGAAATATCAGCGTAAAAGGGCACCGCGCCGTTCCCGGCTGCTGCACACGATCGGCAGGCCGTGATGCACCCGGGCAAACGCTAAGAACGCGCTTGCTGCGACTTGCCACCATGAGATCGTCTTCAACCCGCGAAAACCTGATTAAATATGCCTCCAGCCCTGATGGATATTGCGCAAGGAGCTATATAAATAATAGCGATTCCCGGCCGGGGGAAATAGCTGTCAGCGCGAGCGGATCATGGTGCCAAAGGCCTGATCGGTCAATATCTCAAGCAACAGCACATGCGGCACGCGCCCGTCGATGATGTGCACCGAGTTGACACCGCTGCGGGCGGCATCGAGTGCGCCACTGATTTTGGGCAACATGCCGCCGCTGATGGTACCGTCGGCAAACAGTTCATCAATCTCGCCTGCGCTCAGG
>JADGRK010000321.1 GCA_017880985.1 Rhodoferax sp.
CCGGCGTCTGCGCGCGGCCTTGCAGAATACCCCTTTGCTGGGCGTTCGCAACAATGGCCGGTTCTTGATGGATGTGCTCAGCCACAGCGCATTTCGTGATGCGACGATGACCACCAGCACCATCGATCAGTGGCAACAGCAGGGCGCGGTGCTGTTGCAGCGGCCGGTACCGAGCGACCAGCTGTGGTGTGTTGCGGCAGCCGCTTTGGCGCTGCAAAACGGTGCCAGCTGGCGCGCCGACAGCGTGGCGGCTTTTGATGTTGCGATGCAGTGCGATGAGGTCACGCGAACACTGCGGGTCGAGCCGGATCACCGTGGGCTAGTGCATGTCACTTGGGCCAGCCAATCGCATGCGGTCAGGATCATGCACTTTGACGATGGCGAGTTGCGCTTCGAGATTGACGCAGTAGCGCGTCGTGCCGTCGTGGTGTTGCGCCAGCGCGAGCTGCACCTGGCTTTGGATGGCACGGTCTTTGTGTTCTTGGAGCTCTCGCCGTTGCCGGAAAAAAATTCTACGCACGATGCCACACAGGCGCGCTCGCCGGTGGCCGGCAAGGTCACGCAAATTCAGGTGGCAGTGGGTGACGCCGTGACAGAGGGGCAGGCCCTGCTGTGCGTTGAGGCGATGAAAATGGAAATGTGGCTGACGGCGCGGGCCGCCGGCAGGGTTGTGGCAGTGCACCTGACAGTCGGCGAGCAGGTTGAATCAGGTGCCGTGCTGGTTGAAATTGAACTCGACGACAAAAAGGAGCCATGATGGATGATGCCATTTTGACCTGCGCCTTGACGGGTGTGCTGACCAATCCCAAGCAACATCCGGTGCCGGTCACCCCGGCCCAGATGGCAGCCGAGGCACGTGACGCTTTTAACGCCGGCGCCTCCGTCATGCACGTGCACTTGCGCATGCAGGAGGAGGGCTTGGGGCACCTGCCGAGCTGGGATCCGGAGGTGGCCGACGCGGTGGTGAGTGCCATTCGCGCCGCCTGCCCGGGTGTCATCATCAACCTGACGACGGGCGTGGTTGGCAAGGATATTTCGGGCCCCCTGGCTTGTATCCGGCGTGTCAAACCTGAAATTGCGGCCTGCAACGCGGGTAGCTTGAATTACCTCAAGATCAAAGACGATGGCCAGTGGGCCTGGCCGCCGATGGTGTTTGACAACCCGGTGGCCAAAGTGCAGCAATTTCTGGACGTGATGGGGGAGTGCAACGTGCATCCCGAGTTCGAATGCTTCGATGTCGGCATCGTGCGCTCGGTTGGCATGTATTTGAAGGCGGGAATGCTCAAGCCGGCAATGGGACGCGCGGAATACAACCTGGTGATGGGTGTCGCGTCGGGGATGCCGTGTGACGCTGACCTGCTCGCCCTCATGCCGCGCTGGATGGTGCCTGGCAGCGTCTGGCAGAGCACGCTGATTGGTCGTGCCGAAATCTGGCCAGTGCACCAGAAGACGGCTGACCTGGGCGGCATGCTTCGGACCGGGCTGGAAGACACCTTTTATTTGCCCGATGGTGAGCGCGCCGCAGGCAATGGTGCGTTGATCACGGCACTGGCCCAATGTGCACGCAATGCAGGCCGCTCGGTGGCGAGCCCGGCGCAGGCGCGTGAATTGCTGGGGCTGCGTCAGCTATGAGCAGCGCAAGCGCTCAACCCACCCTGGCGGATGACATTGCATTTGTTGCGGCACCGGTGCGTTTTTTGGCAACAGCGAAGCGACGCGCTGAGGCACCGGCTTACTTTGAGCGCGGTGACACCGAGTGGCAAGCTACCAGTTGGGCAACCTATGCCGAGCAAGTGCAATGCGCGGCACGGGCCTTGATTGCACTGGGCGTCAAGCCGGGCGAGGCGGTATGTATCCTGGGTTTCAATCGCCCCGAGTGGGTGATCATGGATCTGGCGGCGATGATGATCGGCGCTGTTGCGGCGGGCATTTACTGGACCAGTGCGGCCAGTGAGGTTGAGTACATCGTTGACCATTCGCATTGCACCGTATTGCTCGCAGAAGATGAGGTGCAATGGGCCAAGGTGTCGGATTGCCGCGCTGCACTGTCGCGCTTGCAGCGGGTCGTGATGATGCGGAGTGCCAGGGCAGACGATGCCTGGCAGATCAGCTGGACTGACTTTCTGGCGCTGGGGGATCCGCAGCATCAAGTCGAACTGGAGTGCCGTTTGGCGGCGCTGCGGAGCGATGACTTGGGCACCTTGATTTATACCTCGGGCACAACAGGTGCGCCCAAAGCGGTGATGCTGTCGCATGGCAATCTGGCCTGGACTGCAGTGACCCTGGCGGCGGCTTTTGACTCTCGACCGACTGATCGCTTGATCTCTTACCTGCCATTGGCCCATGTGGCCGAACAGCTCGGTGCCATTCATAACCATTTGACCATCGGTTACGCGATCTACTTTGCCCGCAACATGGAATCTCTCGGAGAGCATCTGAAAGAAGTGCATCCCACCATCTTTTTTGGCGTGCCACGGGTCTGGGAGAAGATGCAGGCGGGCATTGCGACCAAACTGGCAAGCGCCCAGGGGCTCAAGGCGCTGCTGGCGCGCTGGGCGTTGGCTGTGGGGCAACGCTGGCATGCGACAGCGCTTGCGGGTAAACCGGCAGGTATCCTGTTGCGGGCGCAGAAAGCCATGGCGCAGAAGCTGGTGCACCGGAAAATTCAGCAGGCACTGGGGCTGGACCAGGCGCGTTTGCTGATTTCTGCGGCGGCACCGATTTCGCCAGAAAATCTGAAGTTCTTTACCGGTCTCGATTTGGTGATCCGCGAGGTTTATGGCCAGTCCGAAGATTGCGGCCCGACCTCCATCAGCCTGGTCGGCAGTACCCGCATCGGAGCGGTGGGCAAACCGCTGACGGGAACCCAGGTGCGTATTGCTGACGACGGCGAAATACTGGTGCGTGGACCGCATGTTTTTCAGGGCTACATGGGGCGGCCCGAGGATACCGCGAAGACCTTGGAGAATGGCTGGCTGCATAGCGGTGACCTGGGTCGTTTTGATGACGACGGCTACCTGTATGTGACGGGTCGCAAAAAAGACCTGCTGATTACGTCGGGCGGCAAGAATATTTCGCCTGCAAACATTGAAGCCGGGCTGATGAACCTGCCTTTGGTCGAGCATGGTCTGGTGTGTGGCGACGGCAGGCATTTTCTGACCGCATTGCTGACGTTGAAACCGGATGTGCTGAAAGCGTTTTTGGTCAGCCGTGGCGTGTCGGGCGTTGCGGGTGCCGCTGCCTGCCAGCATCCGCTGGTGCTGGCGGAGTTGCAGAAAAACATTGATGCGATTAATCAAAACCAGGCCCACGTGGCCTGGATTCGCAAGTTTACGGTGCTGGCCGAGCCTTTGTCGATTGACAGCGGCGCACTGACGGCGACCATGAAGATCAAGCGCAAAGTGGTGTTTGATCGCTACCGCGACGAGGTTGAAAAAATGTATGCCAGGTCAAGTCAGCCTGGGTAACCGATTCGCGGACCGGAGCGGCTTCGTGCTAAAATTTCTTCTTTGGCGGCTGTAGCTCAGTTGGATAGAGTACTTGGCTACGAACCAAGGGGTCGTGGGTTCAATTCCTGCCAGCCGCACCAGTAAAGACAAGGGTTAGTGTGTAAGTACGCGCTAACCCTCTTGTCTTTCTGGGTA
>JADGRK010000322.1 GCA_017880985.1 Rhodoferax sp.
ATCGGTAGCTCGGATCAAAGCGCTTGATGCCTCTCTGATGCCGAGAGAGGGCTATGAGTACTCGACGTTGTGGTGGAATTTGCACCGTCTGTACTGCTATATCGACAACAACGCCGGTACCCTTGTGAACTATGGCGCTCGCTACTACAAGGGCTTGCCGATCAGCAGCAGCATTGCTGAATCAGCAGTAAACCAGGTTGTCAGTCATCGCATGGCCAAGAAGCAACAAATGCGGTGGACCGACGAAGGAGCGCACTGCCTGGTGCAGGTCAGAGTGGCTGTTCTCAACGGTGAATTTTCCGTGAAGGGACTTGCAGAATTGGCCAAGATGCCGTGCGCGAACTCGTCGCACTCACGCCAGGCCGCATGATTTTGCCCTCCCACGGTTTGGTTCACTCTCGTTCACGACTATTGGCAGCGGTTGCTTGACGAGGGCAAATGCCGATCATTGACAGAAGTATCGGATGCGCCGGCGGGCGACCATAGCCTGGGACTCCCATTTTTTGCAGGAAGTCTGATTCAGCTCATCGCCCTGGTCCTGGCGATCTGGCACTTCTCTCACCGGCGCCCACGGTCAACCTAACCACCCGCCGCTATGATGGAATGACAACCTAAAGGAATCACCATGGAAACGGTTAAAGGTAAGACCATCATCATTACCGGCGCATCAGCCGGAGTTGGCGAAGCCACAGCAAAATTGTGCGCCGCAGAGGGCGCCAATGTGGTTATTGCCGCACGCAGCAAAAAGGAGCTGATGGCTTTAGCCAAATCCCTCGGCAAAAATGCCTTGGCTGTTGTGACTGATGTCGCCAAGACGCAAGACTGCACTGCGTTGCTTAATGCTGCTGTTGAAAAATTCGGCCAAATTGATGGGCTTGTGAATAACGCAGGCTTCAACAGCCGCGGCGCGGTCGAGGCCGTCGCACTCGAAGCGATGGAACAAATCATCGAAGTCAACTTGAAGGCACCGATTCGCTTGTGCAAGATGGTGCTACCTCATCTACGCGCGTCAGGCGGCGGCGCCATCGTCAACGTTGCATCCCTGGCCGGACGGGTTCCCCTTGATCACGAGGCCACTTATTCCGCCTCCAAGTTCGGGCTACGCGGTTTCTCCTTCGCGATGGCCGAGGAGCTTTATGGTACGGGCATTTCCGTTTCCGTGGTTTCGCCTGGTCCCATCGATACCGGATTCATCATGTCCGACATTGAAGGCGTGCCTGATATGGTTTTTTCTCAGCCGATGAGTTCGGCAGACGATGTGGCGCGCGCAATCATTGCCAGTCTCAAAGATGGCAAGCGCGAACGTGTCATGAATGTGATGTCTGGAATTCTGGCGAACCTGGCCTACTTCGCGCCGTCGCTCAGGACCGCACTCAAACCCCGTCTTGAAGCGAAGGGCCGAAAGGTGAAGGCCAAATACATTGCAGCGAGAAACGGATGAGATGATGCAGCCATTTCATCCTATGCTGAGGCAATGACCAGATGAAACAATTCATGAATTGACCCAGTCAGTAATCGGGTCAAATGCAATCTTCCGTCAGCGGCGCAACGCCGGCACAGCCACTTCGCCCAGTTCGATTACTCCTTGCATCGTGGCGCCCGCATCAACAACCCGATGTAAGAAGCTGTAGGCCACACGCCACTGGCCTTGTCCACACTGCAAAGTGACAGTTTTGTCGTTCAGGCGAATGATCTTGCCAGTGCGTTGCTGTTGATCGCGATCAACAAAGCCCACCACGTCACCGATGGCGACCTCGTTGCGGCCCAGGCCCTGCGATTTTTGCTCCCGGATTTCGACGTCCAACCCGTCAAGGTTGATGGCGGCATAGGAAATGATCCAGCGCTTGGTGTCGTCCAAGTCCAGTACAACCGCCTGCTTGCGGCGCAACTCAAGCACTTGGCCACGCTTGAGCGCGTTGGCTTGGGAATCGAAATACTGCACGGTCTGCCCAAGCTTTACCCGGGCCTGGATAGCTTGCATCCAACGGGGCTCGTCCAGCACACGGTCAATGGCAGCACGCATGCGGTAAAGCTCAAACGCAGATGCCTGATTCAGGGTTTTGATGACATCGGAGAAATTCATTTTGATATTCTCTGCGAGAACCACACAACTGCTCTGCGATGCAAGCCCCTATCGTTCGAATACAGCGCATATTCCTGGCACTTTGGCCCGATGACGGGGTCCGAGAACAACTTGCCGCACATGCCAATCAATGGGCCGCTATTCCCCAGCTTGCGCTTATCAGCGGTAAGGCACACCCAGATTCAGGCGTGACTGAAACCCCTGGGTTGTCGTGAGCGCAACCGGGATGGCTGTGCTCAGTCCAAGTTGCCGCATGGTGTCGGCCATCGGATGATCTGATGCTCCGACCTCAAGACGCGTGGCAGCACCGGCGTGCAATCTGGTCTTGCCACGCACATTCACTTTGGTGCGAAGACGCTGGCCTGCAAGCGATGAATAGAGCAGCAAGCTCAGTGTAGGGGTGGGAACTCCGGCTCCCAATTGACCTTTGAGCTCGGCAATCGAAAGCTTCCCGTCACCAGGGTCGCGCACCGAGACATTCAAGCGGCCCTCAGACAAGGAAAATGGTATGTCTGTAACGAACTTGGGATAGCCCCAGATTTCTTTCCCAGCTGCGCACGCGGCGTTTGTCGTGACAGGCAGATGAGCGATATGAAAACCCAACTCATGTCCAGGGTGTTCGACATCCTGCAACAGCTGCAGCCACCGGGTACTGTGCGAACTGGTGCTTGGCAGCACCGGTATGGCAAGCCCCGCTTCGTTGTAAAGCCCGATTGAAGTGTTCAGATATTCAAAGAAAGCCAGCCCGACGATGGCCGAGCCACGCCACACCATCGCAGGACGCAAGCCAGTGCCAATCAGCTTCTCTTCCACCAAAGCCAGCTTGCACCAGAAAAAGGCCTGCACACAGCGCGCATCAAAGTAAAGAATTGGAAAGTCAACCACGCCTTCGCTGGTAGTGCGCTGCACCAACGGAACTTGAAAAAATGAATCGTTATGAAGTGAGTTCATGAACTTGTTCCTCTTGTTTTGCAGCATGCATCAGCGTTTCAATTCGACCCAAATCCCAGCAGTTCTTCCTGTTGATCTTCAATCACCGCCAGACGATTGATTTGGTTTGTGCCTTCAAAGATCTGTGTGAGCCGGCAGTCGCGGTACACCTTCTCCAGGCGATTGCCGTGCAACAGCGCGTGGCTTCCCAACAAGTCCATGGCCATGCCAATGACACGCATCGCAACATCGGTACAGTGAAACTTGGCCATCGAAGCGATTGACTGGCGTGGCGCCCAGGTCCGCGCACCCTGCCACACCAATGCGCGGATCGCACTGGTCTCGGCCATCATCTGAGCCAGGCTGAGCTGCACCACCTGTTGATGCACCAGGGCGCGACCTCCAAGCGAGGTGTTGCACGCGAATTCAACGGCAATATCAATTGCTGCCTGCGCAAAACCAACTCCCATGGCGGCGACCGGCAGACGCGAGAGGTTCAAGGTCTGGCGATTGAGCGCCCAACCCTTGCGCAAGCCGCCCAGCACATGGGAATCAGGCACAAACACGTTCACAAATTCGAGTTCGGCAGCGCCGGAGGCCCGCATCCCCA
>JADGRK010000323.1 GCA_017880985.1 Rhodoferax sp.
TAATACACTTGTTAACCTGAGAGAAGCTTCAGTTGATTTTGTTAAAAATAATCCTGGTTTTGAAATCCTTACTTCTGAGAATTGTGAAAACTTTGCTAACTACATTGAACTGTTAGGCCTATCCAAAGACCCAAATCTGGTTGTTGCTGCTGCGTGGCGATCATGACATGAACGAAGTCAAGGTCGGCAAGCTGTCGGGACTTGGCGGGTTCCGCTTTGCCACGGTGGCTGAAATTGAAGATCGCTTTGGCTGCAAACCGGGCTATCTGGGGCCGATCGGCTTGCAGAAACCGGTCCAAATCGTGGTGGATCGCGAGGTGGCCGTCATGAGTGACTGGATTTGCGGTGCCAATGAGCCCGATTTCCATATCACCGGCGTAAATTGGGGCCGGGACTTGCCTGAGCCGTCGCTGGTAGCTGACATCCGTAACGTGGTGGCCGGTGACGCATCACCCGATGGCAAAGGTGTGTTGGCGATCGAGCGTGGCATCGAAATCGGTCATATTTTTGTTCTGGGCACCAAGTACAGCCAGAACATGAACGCCACTTTCCTGGACGTCAACGGCAAGCCCCAGTTTATGGAAATGGGCTGCTACGGCATCGGCATCACGCGCCTGCCAGCCGCCGCCATTGAACAGAACCACGATGAGCGAGGCATCATTTGGCCCGATGCGCTGGCGCCCTTTACCGTGGTGCTGTGCCCAATCAGCCCGGAGCGATTTCCCGATGTTAAAGCCGCAGCCGACACGCTCTATGGCGAGTTGCTGGCGGCCGGCGTCGATGTCATCCTGGACGACCGCGGCGAGCGTCCCGGCGCCATGTTTGCCGACTGGGAACTGATTGGGGTGCCGCACCGCGTCACGATTGGCGACCGCGGTCTGAAAGCGGGTGAGGTCGAATACCAGCATCGCCGCGATGCGGCGGCAACGCCGGTCGCCATCACCGAAATCTTCGGCCTGATTCAATCCAGACTGAAGGCCTGACCAGGTTCTTGGCGATTCGCATGGTTTCAAGGCGAACCAGCCTCTTGTCCCTGATGGCAGGGCTTGGGCTGCTATCAATACATGATAAAACGGTGGCCGGGAGTCAGGTCGAAGAGCCGCTGGCGGACTCGGTCCGTAGCGCATTGAGTTCTGCCATTGCCAACAGTGCCCCGCCGGTGCCGGAGTTTCCCGATACCGAGTCACGCCTGAAATACCTGCGCTGGTTGGGCACTATGAGCGAGCGCTTGAAGAAGAAAAAAAGCAACTGGACCGTGCGCAAGGAATTCCTGCAAACCCTATGGTACGAGAGCCGCCGTGCCGGTCTGGACCCGGCGCTGGTGTTGGGCTTGGTGCAGGTGGAAAGCAATTTTCGCAAGTTTGCCGTGAGCCGTGTCGGTGCTCGCGGTTACATGCAGGTGATGCCATTCTGGACGCGGTTGCTGGGCGATGGCGATGCCGGCAAACTGTTTCATATGCAGACCAATCTGCGCTTTGGCTGCGTCATCCTGCGCCACTATCTGGACCGTGACCGCGGTGACCTGTTTCTGGCCTTGGGCCGCTACAACGGCTCACGCGGCCAGGCTCCGTACCCGGATGCGGTGCTGGGCGCCAAAAAGAAATGGGAATTCTGAGAACTTCTATGAATCCACATTTCTGTCATTGCGAGGAACGAAGCAATCCATACCAGCGCACATGGATTGCCACGCTACGCTCGCAATGACGAACTCATCGAAGTGCACTAACTAACCTTGGCCGCCAGCGCCTGCTGTAGTTCCCCTTTTTCGTACATCTCCATCATGATGTCCGAGCCGCCGATGAACTCGCCTTTGACGTAGAGCTGCGGAATGGTGGGCCAGTTGCTGTATTCCTTGATGCCGTTGCGAATGGCCTCGTCTTCCAGCACGTTGACGGTTTTGAGGCTCTTGGGATCAACCCCACAGGCCTTCAAAATCTGGATCGCGCGGCCGGAAAAGCCACACTGGGGAAACGCTGCATTGCCCTTCATGAAAAGCAGTACTTCGTTGGATTTCACCAGATCATCAATGCGTTGTTGTGTGTCGCTCATGTCAAATGGTCCTTGAAGAAAGATGGGGTGATTATTTCACCTTCGAGCGCGCTGTGTCGCTGGTAACCCTGCCGGGTGCAGGGCTGGTCCTTATGGCCTCATGGTAGGCGCTGCCATTGGCCTGCGCTACAACGTTCCAGACCGGCCAGATCGCAGCGCGATTGCACCTGTTCAAAGCCTGCCTGCTGTAGCAAGCGCCGCACTGCGCTGGCTTGGTCACAGCCGTGTTCAAGCAGCAACCAGGCGCCGGGCAGTAAATGGGCGCTGGCTTGGGCGATGATCTGGCGAATATCTTCCAGACCGTCTGCGCCGCTGGTCAGCGCCTGTAGCGGCTCAAAGTTGAGGGCGTCGAGGTGTTGATCGTGCGCCGCAACGTAAGGCGGGTTGCCGACGATGATCTGAAAACGCCCTGCCATGTCTTGTAGCCACGAGCCTTGCGAGAAATGCACATCAAGTTGCAGGCGCTGGGCGTTGGTGCGGGCCACCGCCAATGCGTCTTCGCTCACGTCCACCGCTGTCACCCGCAGATCGGGCCGGCGGCTCTTGATGGCCAGCGCAATGGCGCCGCTGCCGGTGCCCAGATCGAGCAGACCCTCACCCCAACTCTCCGTCAGGGGGGGAGAGAGCAACTCCAGCGCCCATTCGACCAGTGTTTCGGTCTCGGGTCGCGGCACCAGCACGCGCGCATCGACTAGCAGATCCAGGCCAAAAAATTCCTTGTGACCGATGATGTAGGCCAGCGGTTCACCTTGCTTGCGCCGCTTCACCAAAACGTCCAGACGCTGCAAAGTGGCGACGTCGATGAAGTCGCTGTCGTGCGCGAGCAGCCAGGCGCGGTCATGCGCAGTTTGGTTAAGCACACGCAACAAGAGCATCTGCGCGTCCAGCCGATCCAGGCCCTGCGCCTGCATTGCAAGGACAGTTTGTGAGAGTGTGGGCACTTCAGCCGCCGGCGCCTACTTCCAGCGCAGCCAATTGCTGGGCCGCCTCATAGGCTTGCAGCGCCTGCACCACATCGTCGAGATCGCCTTCCATGATGCTGAGCAATTTGTATAGCGTCAGGTTGATGCGGTGGTCGGTCAGGCGCCCTTGCGGGAAGTTGTAGGTGCGAATGCGGTCGCTGCGGTCGCCCGTGCCAACCAGGCTTTTGCGCTCGGCAGCGTCTTTGGCAGCGCGCTCGCTGCGGTCTTTTTCCTGGATCCGGGCCGTCAGTACCTTGAGTGCCTGCGCCTTGTTGCTGTGCTGGCTGCGCCCATCCTGGCACTCAGCCACGATGCCGGTCGGCAAGTGCGTGATGCGCACCGCCGAGTCGGTCTTGTTGATGTGCTGGCCACCGGCTCCGCTGGCGCGGTAAGTGTCGATGCGCAGATCAGCCGGGTTGATCTGGATTGCCACCGCCTCGTCCGGTTCGGCCATGACCGCTACTGTGCAGGCGCTGGTGTGGATGCGCCCCTGCGTTTCGGTCACGGGCACGCGCTGCACGCGGTGACCGCCGGACTCGAATTTGAGCGCGCCAAAGACGTCAGAGCCCTCGATCTTGAGTACCACTTCCTTGTAGCCGCCGAGTTCG
>JADGRK010000324.1 GCA_017880985.1 Rhodoferax sp.
ACGGATGTTCTCAGAAATTTCACCTCAGGGCGCTCAGCAGGGCTTCGATGCTGCCCCACTCTTGCGCCATCTCAACCCCGAGCAGCGCGCCGCTGTCACGCTGCCGCCGGAGCACGCGTTGATTCTGGCCGGGGCTGGCTCCGGCAAAACCCGCGTGCTCACGACGCGCATTGCCTGGCTTTTGCAGACCGGGCAAGTGTCACCCGGCGGCATCCTGGCGGTGACGTTTACCAACAAGGCCGCCAAAGAGATGTTGACGCGCCTGTCCGCCATGCTGCCGCTCAACGTGCGCGGCATGTGGATCGGCACCTTTCACGGTCTATGCAACCGGTTTTTGCGTGCCCATTACAAGCTGGCGAATCTGCCGCAAAGCTTTCAGATTCTCGACACGCAAGACCAGCTCTCCAGCATCAAGCGCCTGTACAAGCAGTTTGGCATTGACGACGAGCGCTATCCAGCCAAGCCGATGCAATGGTTTATCAGCGGCTGCAAGGAAGACGGCCTGCGCCCCAACATGGTTGAAGTGCGCGATGAAGAAACCCGCAAAAAAGTCGAGATTTACCAGCTCTATGAAGATCAATGTCAACGTGAAGGGGTGGTCGATTTCGGCGAGCTGATGCTGCGCAGTTATGAGCTGCTGCGCGACAACGATGCCGTTCGTGAGCATTACCAGCGCCGCTTTCGACACATTTTGATCGACGAGTTTCAGGACACCAACAAGCTGCAATATCTCTGGATCAAGATGCTCGCAGGCACCGGCGCGCACAGCTCGGCAGACGATGCCTTCAACCCGACCGGCTGCGTGCTGGCGGTGGGCGACGATGACCAGAGCATCTACGCCTTTCGCGGCGCACGGGTGGGCAATATGGCCGACTTTGTGCGCGAGTTCAAGGTGCAGCATCAGATCAAGCTGGAAGAAAACTACCGCAGCGGCAGCAATATTCTGGACTCTGCCAACGCCTTGATCAGCCACAACACCAAGCGACTGGGTAAAAACCTGCGCACCGCGCAAGGCCCGGGTGAGCCGGTGCGGGTGTTTGAGGCTACCAGCGACTTTGCCGAGGCGCAGTGGATGGTCGATGAAATGCGTGAGCTTGTGGGGGCCGCCGCGCCGGGCCGCCCCAAGCAAGGCCGCGCCTCCTCGGGGGGCAGCGAAGCACATGAAGTGGCGAGCGTGGGAGCTTTTTTTGAGCGCAAAGAAATTGCTGTGCTGTACCGCTCTAACGCGCAAAGCCGGGTGATTGAAACTGCGCTGTTCAACGCGGGCATGCCCTACAAGGTCTATGGCGGCCTGCGCTTTTTCGAGCGGGCCGAGATCAAGAACGCACTGGCCTACCTGCGCCTGCTGGAAAACCCGCGCGACGACAACAGTTTTCTGCGCGCGGTCAACTTTCCGCCGCGCGGCATTGGCATGCGTAGCCTGGAACAGTTGCAGGACGCAGCGCGCGCCAGCGGTTGCTCGCTCAGCGACGCCGTCAGCGGTTTGAGTGGCAAGGCGGGCACCAACATCGGTGCGTTTCTGGCCGGCGTTGATGTCCTGCGCGAGCAAACACAAGGCTTGACCTTGCGTGAAATCATCGAGCTGACACTGGAGCACAGCGGCTTGATCACCCACTACAAGGCCGACCGCGAGGGCGCAGACCGGGTCGAGAATCTGGAAGAGTTGGTCAACGCCGCCGAGAGCTTTGTCTCGCTGGAAGGCTTTGGTCGCGATGCGGTGGCGCTTCCGGTTGATGAGCTGGGCCAGGCCCTGACCCAGTCGCCCGCCTCCCAGGGCCTGGACATGAGTCAGCCGGTGCTGGATGAACCTGCGCCAGATGCCGAGACCGGTGAAACCCTGTCACCCTTGGCGGCCTTTTTGACTCATGCCGCGCTGGAAGCCGGTGACAACCAGGCCCAGGCCGGGCAGGATGCGATCCAGCTCATGACCGTGCATTCCAGCAAGGGCCTTGAGTTTGATTGCGTGTTCATCACCGGTATCGAAGAGGGCCTGTTTCCGCATGAAAACTCATTGAGCGACCGCGACGGACTGGAGGAAGAACGTCGCCTGATGTATGTGGCCATCACCCGTGCCCGCAAGCGCCTGTACCTGAGCCACTCCCAGACCCGGATGCTGCACGGCCAAACGCGCTACAACCTCAAGAGCCGGTTTTTTGACGAATTGCCCGAAGAAGCCTTGAAGTGGATCACGCCCAAAAGCCCGGGCTACGGCGTGGCCGCTGGTTTTGGTGCCGGACATGCTACATATCCAGGAGCTACTCACGCGGGTTACACGGTGGCTAGAGGCCAATTTGGCACTGATTATTCGCGCTTTTCAGCGCCCCCCGTGCCAGCACGTAAAGCCGAACCAGGCAACCGCCTGAGCCTGGGGCAGAAGGTGTTTCACGCCAAGTTTGGCGAAGGCACGGTGCTCACGCTTGAAGGCAGCGATGACGATGCGCGAGCTCAAATCAACTTCCCACGCCACGGCATCAAGTGGCTGGCGCTGAGCGTGGCCAAGCTGACACCAGTGCCGTAACAAAAACCTGACCTGACTTTGAGGTATCCGTGGCCAACACAAACCCAAACCACCGCCTGCTGCTGCGCAGCCTTTTCGATGCCGCTGTCGCGGCCGCTCAGCCCGCGCTGTGTCTACCGTCGCATTTGCCGCCGCACCCAACCGGCAGGACGATTGTGATCGGCGCCGGCAAGGCATCCGCCGCCATGGCGCGCGCCCTGGAAGATCACTGGGACGGCCCGCTCGAAGGCCTGGTGGTCACCCGCTATGGCTACGACGTCCCCTGCCAGCGCATCGAGATTGTGCAGGCGGCGCATCCAGTGCCCGACGCGGCTGGCCTGCACGCGGCTGAGCGCATTCGTGCGCTGGTGCATGGCCTTGGCGCTGATGACCTGGTGATTGCGCTGATTTCCGGCGGTGGCTCATCGCTGCTGGTGGCACCCGGCGCGGGACTAAGCCTTGCCGACAAACAGTCGGTCAATGCCGCGCTGCTCAAAAGCGGCGCCAGCATCTCCGAGATGAACTGCGTTCGCCGCCATCTGTCCGCACTGAAGGGGGGGCACCTTGCAGTCGCATGCCACCCTGCCCGCCTCCTCACGCTACTGATTTCGGATGTGCCCGGCGATGCCCCTTTCGATATCGCTTCCGGCCCCACCGTGGCTGATCCAACCACTTGCGCCGACGCACTGGCCATTGTTCGGCGTTACCGGATTGATGTGCCGGATGCGGTGCACTCATTTCTGGAAAGTGGCTTGGGTGAGACGATCAAACTGGGCGATCCACGGCTTCAGGGTAATGAGGTGCGCATGATCACTACGCCTCAGATGGCACTTGAGGCCGCAGCACGGATCGCGCGCGCGGCTGGCCTGACACCGTACATCCTGAGCGACAGTCTGGAGGGTGAGGCGCGTGATGTGGCCAAGGCCTTGGCGGGCATCGCACGCCAGGTCGCCGTGCAGGGCCAGCCGTTCAAGCCGCCCTGTGTGTTGCTCTGCGGCGGCGAGACCACCGTCACGCTACGGGGTAGCGGCCGGGGTGGCCGCAACGTGGAGTTCCTGCTCTCCCTTGCCGTGACGCTCAACGGTCAGGCCGGTGTCTATGCCATGGCCGGGGACACCGA
>JADGRK010000325.1 GCA_017880985.1 Rhodoferax sp.
GGACAGGCCGTTCGCGGCCAGTTTCTTGAAAGCGCAATTGGAAAGTCGTCACCGCTCTTTTGGTTTGATGACGCACGATTCGGTTGATTATTATCAAGTCATCTACAACTATGAACCGGTAGGGTAGCCTTCTTCTCGCAGTTCTCCGAATTAGTATAGTAAATTGATGTATGCCAACCTCTTTGAAACCTACTTTCACGTTGTTACCGCCAATTCCGGACCAATGTTGGAGGAGGTTTTCCGTCTGCGTCATCAAGTTTATTGCGAAGAGCTTGGCTTTGAGCCGCAACGTGCGAGTCGTCTTGAGCATGATGAGTACGACAAACGCTCAACTCATTGCCTTTTGTTTCATAAAGCCAGCAAGACCTATATCGGCTGCAGTCGATTGATTTTGGCTGATAGTAACGAGCCAGAGGCACCGTTCCCATTTGAACTTACCTGTGGCAAGTCGCTCCGCTGGAGTTTTGACAGTTCGGCGGGGACTGGTCGTGAAAGATATGGTGAAATTTCCCGTCTGGCCATCATCGCGAAATTTCGTCGTTTTCCGAGAAATGAAGTAGCTGTTGCGGATGGCGGTAGCGAGGATTTCTATGATGGGGATGAAGATGAGAAACACCTCTTTCCTACTATTTCACTTGGCCTCTATTTGGCAATGACAGCAATAGTCCTCAATCAGGGACTCAAAGGCGTTTTTGCCATGATGGAGCCACGACTTGCCCGTCGGTTGCGCCGTTTGGGCATTCTTTTTGAACAAGTTGGGGAAGCGGTGGAGCATCACGGATTGCGGGGTCCGTTCCTCATCGATTGTGACTCCATCTTGAACACTCTGAAGCCTGATTGCCGGGCGTTGTTAGGAAAGATTCAGAACTCCCTCGCAATACCTCATGCGTAGCGGCATGATTCCGCGTTCGGAATTTGTCAATGAGTTTGAGACACCGGAATGCATTAATCTAGTGTTCAATCGAGTGGTTTTTTTACTGAGGTTGGACTCCTTTTTGGGTGGGTTGATCCAGGCGGTGACGGGCTGGCGGCAGCGTCACTTCCCTGCCCCGCTGGGCAACCGGCGACCAATGCTGTGTGGTCTTGCTAATGGCTGCAATCGGGTTGACTGACAGTGAATCGTGGATGAAGCTGATGTGCAGATTGAGCGGCTGCATTGGAGCGCGATGTACTTCGGCAGCGCAGCGTTGGATGCTTCCCTTGATGAAATCGTGTCCATAAAGCTGCCCCAGATGCTCACGCTTCGATGGCCGGTTTACAGCGACCAATTCAGCAAGTCGAAAGACCGGAGTGTGTCTGTTGCGGGTATTCGCGGTTGCGGTCTGAGTGCCCACTTCCCGCACAGAACCGGTCAGCCAGCCAACCCGGGTGGTTCACCTCTGTGATTTCATGCGCCAATAGTGCCTGCTCCCCGCATCTCCCGCATCAACGCCCGAGCCAGCTCACCCACATCCGGCTGCCCAGCCGCGACCTGCGGCGATGCTAGTGCCCGGATGATCTGCCCCTGGCGCGGACTCTCAACCCGCCCATAGCTCAGAAAGGTCGTCAGCACCTTCTCATGCCCCAGGTTCTGGCTCCACGCCTTGAACTCTTCCGGTGTTTTGCAGACTTCCTGACCCAGCCGCACCAAGGTGTTTCTGAAACTGTGCGGGTTGAAATACGGCAAGCCAGCGCTGGTGAATGCATCCCGAAAGATGCTGCGAATGCGCGCCGCGCTGCTCCAGTGCGCCCGTTCCAGCCCCACTGCCTCAAACTGGCGACTGGCACCCACCTCAATGCGCGTCGCCCCGGGAACAGCGGGTCGTCATTGCCCCAAAGCATTTCCTCTCGCAGAAGCGCCACCCACTCCACCACGATCTGACGCACCTCATCCCCGACCGGGAAAAAGTAGGTGGTGAAGGTCTCGCTGAACTTGGTCTTGACCTCCCGCGCATCCTGATCGACGTAGCCCGCAATCAGGTTGACGTGCTTGAGCTTCATCGACGCAATGGCGCTGTCCCGGGCACCGGTCAGCAACGTGAAAGCGATCAGG
Organism: Rhodoferax sp.; assembly: GCA_017880985.1. GTDB lineage: Bacteria > Pseudomonadota > Gammaproteobacteria > Burkholderiales > Burkholderiaceae_C > Rhodoferax. Next base: position 2,033 of record JADGRK010000325.1, read on the forward strand.
GCGCGATCCCGGCGTTCAATCGCGGTGCCAGACGGCATCAAGCCAATAACGTGCTTGGCCTGTTCCAGTGTCGGCCCAACCTGATCCCGCTTGGCCGTCGCAACCCGCACGTCCTTTTCTGACAGATTGAAATAGTCGGCATCGGAATACTGGAGGCGCGACTTGTAGCCGGGTTGCCAGGCCAGCCAGTGGAAGAAGGCTTTGACGTTGGCCAGCGTGGCGTGCAGGGTCGCCTTGCTCAGCCTCTCACCGGTCTGCTGGCTCTTTTGTTCGGTCAGGCGGCGCTTGAACGCAATGGCTTGCTCAAAGTGAAACGACTTGAAATCCCGGTGCTTGGTGTCGCTCTCAAACCGCGCCAAAGCCTTGGCCACCGCGTCCACCGTCGGCTCGCTGTGGCGCTTGGCCTCCTTCAAATAGGCAAAGTACGGTCGGTCAACGAACCCTAGGTATGTCTGCACGAAGCGCCAACCAGAACGCCTTCATGATTGCGCCTGATGCGTCGTCGGCGTGTCATTCGTTAGGCGTCGCCATCAACAAGGAATTGCCAACTCGATAATAGCTTGGACATCATCGCAGGCTAATCAAATATATTACGCCTCCGGCTACGCCAATTTTTCTGCCCTACAACAACCTGTCACCTTAACGAGAGTCTGCGTTGACCATGACCACCGAAGTAATGCCGACAAGCGCCTACGAGTTGCTGGAAAGCGGCTCCTACCGTGCCAGCATACTCACGCGCGGCCCCTGGCACCCCGAGCACCAGCATGCCGGTCCACCTATTGCGCTGGTCTGCCGCGCTATCGAACTTGCCGCGGTGGAGCACGGATTGACCCACCTCGCGCGGCTGACCGCGAACTTGCTACGGCCGGTTCCAATCGGCGAGCTCGCCATAAAGGTTGCCAACGACTATGTCGGACGAAACGCCGGCCATTTTTCCGCGCGGCTGATGGCGGGCGGCAAGGAAGTCGCTCGCTTCACAGCACTTGCCCAACGCGAGAACGACGTACACATTCCCGACGGACTGCCGGGTCACCCGCTGCCGATGGCATCGAAAGGACCTGAAGACTCAGCAGCGGGTGTCTTCCCGTTCGCAGGTAAGCATGTAGGCTACGCCGACCTGGTCGAGACCCGCGTTGCGCATGGGCGCTTGTTCGACGGTCCTTGTGCCGTCTGGTTCCGCTTGCGTCACCCCTTGCTGGACAGTGAGTTGCCAAGTGTTTACCAGCGCGTCGCCGTTGCTGCGGACTCCGGCAACGGCGTCAGCGCGATTCTTGATTTCAAAACCTACAGCTTCGTCAATTCGGACCTGACCATCAATCTGTTACGCAAGCCAAAGGGCGAATGGATTTGTCTCGATGCACGCACCCACCTCGGCCCGGACGGCGGTGGCCTTTCCGAATCGGCGCTTTACGATATTCATGGCCTCATCGGCCGCGCCACGCAAAGCCTCTCAGTCAGTCGGCGCGGATGATTGCACCTCGGGCTTCTTTGCCAATAACAGCCACTGTTTAACTAGCGTGCGTGACCTGGACATGCACG
>JADGRK010000326.1 GCA_017880985.1 Rhodoferax sp.
GATCTCGGTAATCTGGGAGCCGATGTGGCAATCAATGCCGACCACCTGAATGCCAGCCAGCTTGGCAGCGCGCTGATAAGTCTGCACCACTCGTTCATGGGCGACACCAAACTTGTTACCTTTAAGACCGGTCGAGATATAGGGGTGGGTTTTGGGGTCCACGTTTGGATTGACGCGAATGCTGACCGGTGCGCGCACGCCCAGGGATCGGGCCACGTCACTCAAGACTTCGAGTTCGGCCTCACTCTCGACGTTGAAGCAGCCGATGCCGGCTTCCAGCGCACGTCGCATTTCCGCACGCGTCTTGCCGACGCCAGAAAAGATGATTTTGTCGGCCTCTCCACCCGCCGCCAGCACCCGGTCCATGTCGCCGCCCGAGACGATGTCAAAGCCGCAGCCGGCCTGCGCAAAAACCTCAATCACGCCCAAGGCCGGGTTGGCCTTCATGGCGTAGCAGATTTGCACCTGACGCCCGGCGAAGCCGCGCTGGTAACCCGCCAGTGCCGACAGCATGGCCCCTTTGGAATAGACGAAGAGCGGTGTGCCATGGACTTTGGCCAGGTCACTTAAACGAACTTCTTCAAAAAAAAGTTCGTTACTGCGGTAAGCCAGGTGGGGCTGGCCGGGAAGATTTTGTGGGTTCATTGAGGCGCAGTGCTGGCTGCCGGGGCAGAAGGCTTGGGAGAAGCTGAAATTGATGCTGGGCTGGATTCAGATGGACGGTCAACTCTTGAGCGCAGCAGCGTTTCGGGCAGAGTAGCACGCTTTGCGGCTGCCGCTTCAGTCGGCAAATACAGGGGCCCTTGCTGACCACAGGCCGTCAGGCTCACCGCACTGCTGGCAAGGACAATCGTAATGACTAGAATTTGTCGAAGTAACAACATGGTGAAATTGTAATGACCGACGCAGAATTCATGGACCGTGCAGAAACCTTGCTCAAGGCGGTTGAGGCCAGTTGTGACCGGATCAACGATGAATCCCGAGCCGACATCGATAACCAGCGAACCGGCGGTATGGTGACTCTGGTTTTTTCAAACCGGAGTCAGATTGTCATCAATTTACAAAAGCCCCTGCATGAAATCTGGCTGGCTGCAAAATCAGGTGGTTATCACTATAAATTTGATAGTGCAAAGTGGTGGGACAGTAAAGGCCAGGGCGAGTTTTATACCAATTTGTCGCGTTTTGCCAGCGACCAGGCAGGGTGCCCGCTGGTGTTTTCTGATTAGTCTCTAAATAAGTCCAGGATCTTCTTTCTTTCGTCAGCCGGTGGCAAGGGAATCACCTCGGCTCCTTCGGGCGTAGCGGTTGCGCTGTCAAGTCCAAGCTGGGTTACGCCAGCGCCTTTGGCGTATTCGTCATAGAACCATTCTCCGCCTGAATTAACCACGCCGGGTGGCACGCTGAATTCGGTGACTGGCACGTTTTTGAGCGCTTGCGCCATGAACTGGATCCACACCGGTAAACTCAGGCCACCCCCGGTTTCGCGGTCACCGAGTTTGTGCGGCGTGTCATAACCAATCCAGGTGATCGCCGCCAGGGTTGGCTGAAAACCGGCAAACCAGGCGTCCATTGAGTCATTTGTCGTTCCCGTCTTGCCGTACAGGTCGGGCCGTTTGAGGGTCGCCTGTGCCCTCGCGGCAGTGCCGGTTCGGGTGACTTCCTGAAGCAAACTGTCCATGATAAAGGCGTTGCGCGCATCGATGACCCGCAAGGATTGGTCGAGCAGCGGGGGTTTGCTGACCACCAGAACTTTGCCCTTCTGCTCAGTGACGCGGGTAATCAGCCACGGGTTGATGCGGTAGCCGCCATTGGCAAAGACCGAGTAGGCCGAAGCCATCTGCATCGGTGTGACCGAGCCGGCACCCAGTGCCATGGTCAGGTAGGCCGGGTGCTTGTCAGCATCGAAGCCAAAGCGCGTGATCCAGTCTTGTGCGTTCTGTGCCCCCACCGCTTGCAGGATGCGGATGGAAACCATGTTTTTCGACTTTGCCAAAGCCCGGCGCATCGTCATCGGGCCCTCAAATTTGCCATCGTAATTGTGTGGCTCCCAAGGTTGGCCACCGGTCACTCCGGCATTAAAAAAGAGCGGTCCGTCGTTGATGATCGTGGCGGGTGTGAAGCCTTTCTCCAGCGCCGCAGAATAGATAAAGGGTTTGAAGCTGGAGCCCGGCTGACGCCAGGCTTGCGTCACATGATTGAACTTGTTTTTCTCAAAATCAAAGCCACCCACCAGCGCTTTGATCGAACCGTCGCGCGGATCCAGCGCCACAAAGGCACCTTCAACCTCAGGCAATTGCGTAATTTCCCAGGTGTTGCCGGGCGTTTGCGCCACGCGGATGACGGCGCCACGCCGGATTTTGATGTTGGGTGGTGCTTTATCTGAAAGACCCGATTGGGCCGGCTTCAGGCCGGCACCGCTAATTTCAATCGTTTCCCCATTCTGGCGAACCGCCTGGATTCTTCGGGCATTGGCTTCCAGTACCACGGCGGCCATCACATCACCATTGTCGGGGTGTTCGACCAGCGCCTCATCGATGGCGTCCTCCAATTCCTGCGGTTGGGTCGGCAGGGTGACGAATTCCTCGGGGCCACGGTAAATCTGGCGACGCTCAAAGTCCATGATGCCGCGCCGCAGAGCCTTGTAGGCAATTTCCTGATCGTTTGCGCGCAGCGTGGTATAGACGTTCAGACCGCGGGTGTAAGTCTCGTCGCCATACTGCGCATAGACCAACTGGCGAGCAGTTTCAGCGACGTACTCTGCGTGCACCCTGGTGCTGTCGGCGCTGGATTTCACCTTGAGCTCTTCCTTGCCGGCGGTGGCAGCCTGCTCTGCCGTGATAAATCCGTTTTCCAGCATGCGGTCGATGACGTGCAGTTGGCGCGACTTGGCGCGCTTGGGATTGCTGATCGGGTTGTAGGCAGACGGCGCCTTGGGCAAACCCGCCAGCATGGCCGCTTCGGCAATGCTGATGTCTTTCAGTGGCTTGTCGAAATAGGCCTCTGATGCTGCGGCAAAGCCGTAAGCCCGATTGCCGAGAAAAATCTGATTCATGTAAATCTCAAGAATCTGGTCCTTGGTCAGCATGTGCTCGAGCTTGAAGGTCAGCAGGATTTCGTAGATCTTGCGGGTGTAGGTCTTTTCTGAAGACAAATAAACGTTGCGCGCCACTTGCATGGTGATGGTGGAGGCCCCCTGGCTTTTGATGCGGCCCAGGTTGGCCAGAGCAGCGCGCAAGATCCCCTTGTAGTCAACGCCGCCATGCTCATAAAACCGGGAGTCCTCAATTGCCAGTACTGCCTCGGTCATGACTTTCGGGATTTCCCTGATCGGCGTCAGGTGTCGGCGTTCCTCGCCAAACTCGCCAATCAGAATCCCTTCGGCTGAAAACACGCGCAGTGGCAACTTGGGGCGGTAGTCTGACAAATCTGAAATATCAGGCAGGTTGGGGAACGCCACGGCCATTGCAATGGCCACAATGATCAAGACTGACAACAGCCCTGCCAGTGCCAAGCCGCTGCCCCACAGGGCCAAGCGCAATAACCATGTCATGGCATTGGCGCTGCGATCAG
>JADGRK010000327.1 GCA_017880985.1 Rhodoferax sp.
TGGAGTCAACGTATTGTTACCGCCGATGAGACTTTGACCCGACTGTCTGCAACTTGAGAAAACGCAAAGACCGACACACCTGGGAAAATAAATATTGGGATTCAAGCTGCGCCAAAAGCATTGACCACCAACTGCTTGGTAACGCCACGTCCGACCGACCGGTTCTGGTCGAAAGAGTCAATCCGAACAGTGCCTAAAGTCGACGTTTTGGCAGTGTGAAAGCGAATATTCAATGCCAGTGGGGGATAACACCACCCAAAAAAAGACAATGGGCTAACTCAAAAACTAAGTTAGCCCATTGATTTTATTGGTCGGAATGAGAGGATTCGAACCTCCGACCCCTTCGTCCCGAACGAAGTGCGCTACCAGGCTGCGCCACATTCCGAAATTTCTGAATGGCAGTGAATACCTGCACGCAGAGTTAATTCTGACGCTCAAGCAACTGAGTCGCCAATTGTATCAAACACTCGCTGTGCGGTCCGGGGGGAAGCTGTCTGGCGGCCGTGATGGCGCGTTGCGCCTCCTGGGTCGCGGCGAGCCGGGCGACATCGAGGGCGCCGGTGGCTTTGACGATAGCAACCACTTGATCGAGCATCGCCACTCCGCCGGTCTCAATCGCTGTTTTGATAAGCTCCCGCTGGCTGGCTGTGCCGCGCTGCATGGCGGCAATCAGCGGCAGCGTGGTCTTGCCTTCGCGCAGGTCGTCGCCCAGGTTTTTCCCCATGACAGCGGCTTCGCCGGTGTAGTCAAGCACGTCGTCAATGACCTGAAAGGCGGTGCCCAGGGCCTGGCCATAGCGGGCACAAACCGCTTCCATTTCGGGGGTGCTTTCTGAGAGGATGGCACCAACCTGCGCGCTGGCCTCAAATAATTTTGCGGTTTTGGATCGAATCACATGAAGATAGCCAGCCTCATCCAGGGCGGCGTTATGCATGTTCATCAACTGCAATACTTCACCTTCGGCAATGATGTTGGTTGCATCCGCCAGTACCTGCATCACGCGCATGTTTTGGGCGCTGACCATCATCTGAAAGGCGCGCGAATACAGGAAATCGCCCACCAGCACGCTGGCCGGATTGCCGAAGGTTTCATTGGCGGTGGCGTGGCCGCGGCGCAAGGCAGAGTCGTCGACCACATCGTCATGCAGCAAGGTGGCGGTATGAATAAATTCGACCACGGCGGCCAGGTTGAAGCGCTGCTCGCCACGGTAACCCAGTGCCCCACAGGTCAGCAAAAGCAGGGCCGGGCGCAGGCGCTTGCCGCCCGCCGCGATCAGGTAATGGGCGACTTGACCGATCAGCGGAACCCCGGAGTCCAGTCGGCGGGCGATGACCTGATCAACCTCGCGCATATCCTGCGTGATGATTGACATGGGTGAAGAGGGGCTGGATGAATTAACTTGCAAGACAAATAACCAATTGTGTGGCGGGATTATAGAAAGTTGGCGCTGCTAAAAATGCTGTTGAATCGGTCATACGTTGCTAGAGCGTCATTATGTTATATTACCGGGCTCTGTGAAAATTCGTTTGCAGAGATAAATTCAAGAGGTCAACATGTACGCGGTCATAAAAACCGGTGGCAAGCAATATCGGGTTGCAGCCGGCGAAAAAATTAAAGTAGAACAGATTGCTGCGGACGTAGGCCAAGAGATTGTGTTTGATCAGGTTCTGGCAGTCGGCAACGGCGAAGAACTCAAGGTTGGCACGCCCTTGGTGTCCGGCGCAACGGTGAGTGTCACGGTCGTGGCTCACGGCAAGCACGACAAGGTCAGCATTTTCAAAATGCGCCGTCGCAAGCATTACCAAAAACGTCAAGGGCATCGTCAACAGTTCACTGAGCTGCTGGTGAACACTATTTCGCAATAAGGAGCGGGAGTCATGGCACATAAAAAAGGCGGCGGCTCTACGCACAACGGGCGCGATTCCAAGCCCAAGATGCTCGGTGTGAAGAAGTTCGGTGGTGAGTTGATCAGCGCTGGCGCGATCATCGTTCGCCAACGTGGGACCCAGTTTCACCCCGGCACCAATGTCGGCATCGGCAAGGATCACACCTTGTTTGCGCTGGTCGAAGGTCATGTGGCGTTTGGCACCAAGGGTGCGCTGAACAAACCAACGGTGAGCATTGCCGCGGCATAATTTGCCTGGCGCTCTCCATTAAAACCCTGCGCGCGGCGCGGGGTTTTTTATTTCTGAGATATTGCGGGACAGACCAAGAGTTACACGAAGTGAACTTTGCTCTGTCCCCAACTAAAATGAGCCTTGTGGGACAGACCGCAGTTACGCGCAGCGAACAAGCTCTGTCCCCAACTGATTAGAACTATGAAATTCGTTGACGAAGCCTATATTGACATCTCTGCGGGTGATGGTGGCGCTGGCTGCGTCTCGTTTCGGCACGAGAAGTACAAGGAATTTGGTGGCCCCAATGGCGGCGATGGTGGGCGCGGTGGTCACGTCTTTGCCGTGGCAGACGTCAACCTGAATACTTTGGTGGACTATCGCTTCTCTCGGCGCCATGATGCCAAACGTGGTGAGCACGGTATGGGCTCTGACATGTTTGGTGCGGCGGGCGACGACATCATCCTCAAAATGCCGGTTGGTACCATCATCTCGGATGCCGAAACCGGCGAGGTGTTGTTTGAACTGCTGACGCCCGGCGAGATCATCACGATTGCCAAGGGCGGTGATGGTGGTTTTGGCAACATGCGTTTCAAGAGCGCCATCAACCGCGCGCCACGGCAAAAAACGCCCGGTTGGCCGGGTGAAAAGCGTAATCTCAAGCTTGAGCTCAAAGTATTGGCCGACGTCGGCTTGCTCGGCATGCCCAACGCCGGTAAATCGACTTTGATCACCGCCATCTCGAACGCGCGCCCGCGCATTGCCGACTACCCATTCACCACCTTACATCCCAATTTGGGTGTGGTGCGGGTCGCTCCAGAGCAGAGTTTTGTGGTCGCAGATTTGCCCGGTTTGATCGAAGGTGCCTCCGAAGGGGCCGGTTTGGGGCATCTCTTCTTGCGCCATCTGCAGCGCACACGCCTGCTGCTGCACGTGATCGATATGGCACCCTTTGATGAGACGGTCGATACCGTGGCTCAGGCCAAGGCGATTGTGAATGAACTCAAGAAGTACGATCCGGCGTTGTATGCCAAGCCGCGCTGGCTGGTGCTCAACAAGTTGGACATGATTCCGCTGGAGCAGCGCCCGGCGCTGGTCAAAGACTTTGTCAAACGCCTTAAATTCAAGGGCCCGGTGTTCGAGATTTCGGCGCTTACGCGCGAAGGTTGTGACGCCATGATCAAAATCATTTACCAGCATGTGAAGGCACAGCAAAAAGCCGAGCAGACGCCCGAGGCCGTCGATCCGCGTTTTGCGGTGGATTCCGATTAATTTCCGATTGCTATGTATTTAATAGCTTCTTGCGCATTATTGACGAGGGCTAGAGGCCAATATGGCATATAAAACTAGTTCGACTGTGTTGCGTGATGCAAGGCGCATCGTGGTTAAAGTGGGCTCCAGCCTGGTGACCAATGAAGGGCGCGGGCTCGATCAGGCGGCGATTGGTGAGTGGTG
>JADGRK010000328.1 GCA_017880985.1 Rhodoferax sp.
ATCGCTTATGCGGCTCTTGTGATTGGTGGCTCGATGCTGTTGTTTAGTCCAATGGGCGGCTGGCATCATGCTCTGGGTGAGGCCATGGTCATCAGCGGGGTTACCGGCATGATCTTCACCGCAATTGGTGCATGGCGTCACGACTATGGTCAACGCTGAGACATGCGCTCTGAACTCGCTGGCGAAGTGGCGAAGACTGGCTGTATCTGGCCGAGGTTTTATGAGTAACTGCACTTTACGGTCATGGCGCAGCGATAAAACCTGCGGCTCAATAAACTTTTTCCTGCAAAGTTCTTGCGCCAAAAGTAAATATGGGATATATTCCCATTTGATTAAATCAACTGCTTGTCAAACCATGTCCGAATCGCGTGCTGACCTTTCCCTTACCGCTGCCTTGCGTGTCATGGCGCCGCTGGTGGAATTGCTGTTGCGTGAGGGGGTGACCTACCCCCGCTTTGCCAACGCGCTCAAGAAAACCTTCCTCGAATCCGCGACGCAGGTTCTCGAAGTCGGTTCAGCACGGGTCAACGATTCCAGCCTGAGTACATTGACCGGCATCCACCGCAAGGATGTGCGGGAGTGGCGCGCGGTTGGCCAGCCCCGTCCTCAGGCCAAGACTTTCAGCGCCGTTATGGAGCTTTTTACCCGTTGGGCGAATGATCCAGACTATTGCGATCCGCAGGGGCGACCCAGAGTGCTGGATCGCACTGGTGGGCCCGGCTCGTTTGAAGCGCTTGCTGCCGCCGTATCGCGTGACGTCCACCCTCGCACTTTGTTGCAGGAGCTAATACGCTTGGGGGTTGCAAATGTGGACGACGCTGGTGCAAACGGCAGCGACGGCAAAGTCAGTTTGTGCGTGGACGCCTTTGTGCCCAAAGAGGGCAGCGCCGAGATGCTGCAACTGTTTTCCGACAACGTCGGCGATCATCTTGCGGCGGCGGCGCATAACCTGAAGGCAGGCGCCGCCCCCATGCTGGAACAGAGCATCTATGCCGATAGCCTGCGTCCAGAGTCGGCGGCTGCCTTGGGAACTTTAGCGCGCCAACTCTGGTCAGACATTTTTCATGACCTCGTGCGCGACGCCACCGTGTTGAGCGATCAGGACCGGGGCCAGCCCGGCGCGGATCAACGCATTCGAGTGGGTATGTATTTTTATCACGGTCCCAACCTGGAACCCCAGGTCACTGCACCGTCATCGTTTTGATTTTTTAAGGAGTTTCAAATGTCCAGTTTTATTTCTCTACGCTTTCGATCAATCATGGCAATCGCCGTGGCCGCATCCATTACGGCCGCTTGTGGTGGCGGTGGCGGTGGCACTGTCACTGCGGGCGATAACGTTGGCTCGGGTGGCACCGGGCTGATCAGCGGGGCGGTCACCAAAGGCCCGGTCGGCAACGCCAGCATCACTGCCTACGCCATCAGCGCCGGCCAGATGGGAGCCCAGATCGGCAGCGCCACCACAGACGTCAATGGCAACTTCAGCATGACCATAGGCGGCTACGCTGGGCCTGTGATGCTGCAGATGAGCGGTGGCAGTTACACCGACGAAGCCACGGGTGCCCCGATGTCGCTGGCGCAAGGTGATGTGATGACGGCGGCCATGCCGAGCGTCACAGCCGGTGCCAGCAACAGCGGCGTCCAGGTGACACCGCTGACTGGCATGGCGCAAACGAGGGCGCAACACATGGCGGGCGGCATGACCGACGCCAACATCGCCAGCGCGAACACCGCCATGGGCAACAACTTCTCGGTCACTGACATCCTGCATGTAGCGCCGATGAATCCCCTGGTAGCGGGCTCCGGCGCCGGCGCGAGTCTGGATGCGCAGAACTACGGCATGACGCTGGCCGCGATGTCGAAATATGCGCAGACGCTGGGCTTGAGTTCCTCGTCAGGCATGGTCACCGCGATGATGAACGATGCGACCGACGGCGTTCTGGATGGCAAGACCGGCTCAGCGCCAGTACAGATGGGTGGTGGTATGGGTGGCGGGATGATGTTGCCGCCGACCGCCGGAACCAGCGGCATGGGAGGCGCCATGAATACCTTCATGCACTCTACGCAGAACAAATCCGGCGTCACCACGCCGGACCTGGTGAACAAGCTCAATGCTGCTAGTGGTCAGGTTGGCAGCCTCCCACCCGCACCTGTGATGAACGCGACGGTGAGCGGTACCGCATTCAACGGTCCGGTGAGTAATGCCACGGTAATGGCTTTTGCGGTCACCAACGGCGCCATGGGCGCACAGATTGCCAGTGTCGCTACCGATAACCAGGGTAACTTCACTCTGCCATTGGGCAGCTACACCGGCCCAGTGATGCTGCAAATGAGAGGCGCAAGCTATATCGATGAAGCGACCAAAACGACCATGACCATGGCTGCAAACGATGTCATGAGCGCCGTACTGCCAACGCTGGCCAGCGGAGCGAATGTCACAGGAGTGTGGATTACTCCGCTCACGGCCATGGCCCAAACTCGCGCCCTGGCCATGAACGGTGGTATGACAGACGCCAACATCGCCACTGCCAATGCGGACATGGGCAACTATTTCCTGGTCAGTGACATCCTGCGCACCCAGCCTGTGAACCCAACCTTGGCAGGCGTTGGTGCCAGCGCGAACCCGGACGCGCGGAATTATGGAATGACACTGGCTGCCATGTCGCAGTACGCGAAAACCCTGAACATGCCGGTCTCTTCGACACTGGTTACAGCCATGATGAGCGATGCTGCCGACGGTTTCCTGAACGGCAAGAACGGTGCCAACCAGATCTCCATGTCGATGGGCGGCATGATGGGGACAAGCATGATGGCCGCAACCGCAGGCACTAGCGGCCTGGTCACCGCGATGACGAGTTTCATGAGCTCCGCTGCGAATGCGTCAGGCCTGAGCGCAGCGGACATGGCCGCGCTGATGCAAAAGCTGCTTGCCAATTCCAGCGGCCAAATTTGATTTCAGGGGCTGGTGGCCTATTTAAATTAGGGTTGCCGCTTGGAACGCCGCCGGTGCCTGTGGCGGCGCGGCGCTGACGCTGTGGATGCTCAGGACGCGCGTGGCAGTCTGATCGTGAACGTGGTCACATCACCAGCCGACGCAACCGAGATCGTGCCGCCATGGGCGATGACGATCGACTTGGTGATGGCCAGTCCCAGGCCGGTGCCTTCGCTGCTGCGTTGGCGGGACGGATCGACCCGGAAAAAACGGTCAAAGACACGATCCAAATACTCCGCAGGAATCGTGTCACCGGTGTTTTCCATGCAAATTGAGACCCTGTCCACGCTCGTGTCGATCTTGACACGCAACGTCGAGTTTGGTGTCGAATGGCGCACTGCATTGGACAGCAGATTGCCCAGCGCCCGGCGCAACATCAGCCGATCTGCACTCACCTCGCCATCGCCTTCGAGCGTGAGGTGCAGCCCCTTCTCTTCGGCCACCGCATCGTAATAGTCGAACAGCGCGCGGACCTGCGTCGCCAGATTGACGGTTTCCCGGCTCGGCACCACCAGGCCGTTTTCGGCCTTGGCCAGCAGCAGCATGTCCGAGATCAT
>JADGRK010000329.1 GCA_017880985.1 Rhodoferax sp.
CCCACCGCCACCAGATCAAAGTCGCCACGGTCAAGTCGGCGTAGCAGTTCATCGAGCGAGGCCGGTTTGGATGATTCGCCACCAAAGGCGGCGATAAATTCGCCCGTCAAACCGACCGATCCGACCGTGATGGTGGGCTTGCCAATCAGCTTCTTGGCCCAACCGGCAAAGTTCAGATCGGAGCCTTCAAACTCGGGTTCCCAGAAGCGCCGCTGCGAACAGTGAAACATATCGGCGCCGGCATCGGCCAGCGGGCGCAACCAGTCTTCCATCTGCTGCGGCGTTTTGGCCATTTGCACCGTGAAATCCTGCGATTTCCACTGCGACAGACGAATGATCACCGGATAGTCGGGGCCGACCTCGGCGCGCACGGCACGCAAAATCTCGGCCGCGAACTGGCCGCGCTGCACCAGCGTGGCACCGCCATAGCGATCCGTGCGCTCATTTGTGCCATCCCAGAAGAACTGGTCAATCAGGTAGCCGTGGGCGCCGTGCAATTCGATTGCATCAAAGCCCAGCGCTTTGGCGTCGGAGGCAGCGCGGGCGAAAGCGGCAATGGTGTCGGCAATCGCAGCGTCAGTCATCGGTTCGCCAAACTTTTTGCCTGGCGAAGACAAGCCCGACGGACTATCCACCGGCCCGGGTGCAACCCAATCGGTGCGCCGGTTGCGTGCTGCGCCCACATGCCAAAGCTGGGGTGCCATGACGCCGCCGGCCGCATGCACGCCGTCAATTACCTGCTTCCAGGCCGGCAAGGCGTCCGCGCCCCAAAAGTGCGGCACGTTGGGGTCGTTGGCGGCAGACGGGCGATTGACCACGGTGCCTTCGGAAATAATCAGCCCAACGGCAGCTTCAGCACGACGCCGGTAGTAATCAGCGACCTGAGCCGTGGGCACGCCCGCCGGCGAGAACGAGCGTGTCATGGGGGCCATCACCACCCGATTGGGCAGTTTCAGGGTTTTGACTTGAAATGGGAGAAACAGGGAATCCAGTGACATCAATCATCCTTCAAAAAAAACAAACCTTATCGGATCAGAACGCCGATTCAGGACCGCATGCATTGCGTTGTGTTACTTGCCAACGCGCAGTTCGCGCCGAAGCACTTTTCCGACATTCGACTTTGGCAGCTCATCACGGAACTCAATGTATTTGGGTCGTTTGTAGCCGGTCAGATTATGCTGGCAGTAGCGCGCCACATCGTCTTCGGACAGGGTGGGATCGTCCTTGATGACAAAGACCTTGATCGCTTCGCCCTGCTTTTCATCGGGTACGCCGATGACCGCGCATTCCAGCACGCCTTGGCACAGCGAAATGACATTTTCAAGTTCGCTCGGAAAAACGTTGAAGCCACTGACCAGAATCATGTCCTTTTTCCGGTCCACAATTTTGGTGTAACCGCGCTCGTCCATGATGCCGATATCGCCGGTACGCATAAAGCCATCGGCCGTGAAGGCCCGCCTGGTTTCCTCAATTTGCTGGTAATAGCCGGTCATGACATTCGGGCCCCGGATGCAAATCTCACCCGATTGGCCCTGCGCCAACGAGTTGCCATCGTCATCCTTAATGGCGATGGCAATGCCGGGCAGAGGCAAACCGATGGTTCCAGAAAATTCTTTCGATAGCACCGGATTGTTGGTTCCAATCGCACAGGTCTCACTCATGCCCCAGCCTTCCACCATCGGGCAACCGGTGATCTCAAGCCAGTGCTGGGCGGTTCCCGCCAACGCTGCCATGCCGCCGGCCTGAGACGCGTAAAGACTGGAAAAATCAACCGACTTGAATTGCGGGTGTTGCAGCAGCGCATTGAACAGGGTATTCACGGCTGGCAACAAATGGAAAGGCCTCTTTTTCAGCGTGGCAATGAAGCCATCAATGTCGCGTGGGTTGGGAATCAGGGTCAGATAAGAGCCCCATCGGATGGCCAGCAGCGACAAGGTCAGCGCAAAGATGTGATACAGCGGAAGGGCCGCGATACTGTTGATTTTCCTGACGTCGCCGACGCGCTCCAGCGCCGGTGCGAACCAGGCCTCCGCCTGCAACACCGCCGCCACAATATTGCGATGTGTCAGCACCGCTCCTTTGCTTAAGCCGGTGGTGCCGCCGGTGTATTGCAGAAACGCGATGCTATCGAGCGTACTTGCCGCGGCCTTGAACGGAATGGCTGCGCCCTCGGCGATGGTCTGTTTGAAAGAGGTGGCGGTTCGTCCATCTGCCAGCGTCAACTTGTAGGCCGGCACCAGCTTGGCCAGGTGCCTGACTGCAAACGTGATCCATCGGCCGTACCAGAAACCCAGCAGGTCCCCCATCGAGGCCACCACCACATGTTTGATCGCGGTGTCATCGATCACCTCTGCCAGCGTGGCGGCAAAGTTTTCCAGCACCACGATCACCGTCGCGCCGGAGTCGTTGAGTTGGTGCGCCAGCTCGCGCGCGGTGTACAAGGGGTTGACGTTGACGCAGGTGTAACCGGAGCGCAAAACGCCCGCCATCGTGACCGGGAACTGCGGGATATTGGGCAGCATGATGGCCACCCGCGCGCCCGGCTCAAGGTCCTTGCCTTGCAGCCAGGCCCCCAACGCCGCAGAGAGCCGGTCGAGTTGTCCGTAACTCATCCAGCTTTCCATACAGACCGAAAACGGACTCGACGCGTTCTTCTGGAACGACTCTTCCAGCATATGCGTCAATGAACGATATTGTTCCGGGTTGACGTCGTGTTCGACACCAGCCGGATAGCTTTTGAGCCAGATTTCTTCCATACAAACTCCTCAGCCTACATTGTCAGCCAGGATCACATGTCGCCACTACCTGGCTGGCCCCAATGCCTGTGCGATTTCGGTCTCACAGGCGACAGCGCTGGCATCAAAAAGCCGGTCGATCAAGCCACTTTCGCGTGCCTGGACCGTGTCCAGAAAGAAAGCCGCGCCGTCGCCCTTGCCGGCCATCACGGCAAAGGTATCAAAGCCGGCTTCAAGAAAACGCTGCAGCGACCCCAGGCCCGCCAGGTTGGCTGGCTTGCGCATCATCCTGAGCATCATGCGCAATCCGCGAGTACGTGTCAGCCGGTCGAGTTCATGACCAACCTCCAGCACCATGGCAAGCTGCGTATTGCGGTCTGCGCGCCGGTCAACCGAGCGCCAGGCGGCGACATAGCGCGCGACTTCAGTTGCGTTGGCGTTGCTCATCCACTGGTGCGCCATGGCCAGATCGAGCGCTTCGGTCAGGCCATGCAACTGCGCCAAAGAGACGGCGGTTTGCACCACCTGCTGCGGGAACAAGCGCTCCAGCGCACTGGCAATGCGGGCAAATTGGGCGTCACGCTCCGCGTAGTTCTTTTCGCTGTAGAGCTCGTCCAAAAAAAACAGCACTGCCGGCTGGTATTGATCCGAATGCAGCAGATCAAAGTACGTTCCGGCAAATCGCCTGGCCTGAAGACGTTTGACCTCGCCCAGCGCCTGCGCCAGCCCGGGGCTGCCCGCGCTGATATTGCGCAACTGTGTCACCTGCAGGACAGTGTCGCGAATGATTTTTGC
>JADGRK010000330.1 GCA_017880985.1 Rhodoferax sp.
GAAACAAATGGCTGCCAAAAACCGTTGCATTGTCGATGTGCGTGGCTTGGGCGCCATGGTGGCGATTGAGCTGTGCAAGGGCGGGGATATCAATCAACCCGATGCTGACCTGGCCAAACGCCTGGTGGCAGAGGCGACCAAACGCGGGCTCATCCTGCTGTCGTGCGGCACTTATGGCAACGTCATCCGCATCCTGGTGCCACTGACTGCCAGCGACGAAATTGTCGATGAAGGCCTGGCCATCATCGATGCCGCGCTGACAGCGGTTCAGACGGTTTGACACTGTTCTATCCTGGGCCATATGTCCGACGTAGCGTCTCGTTGGATCATGCCAGCAACCCATGAGCCCTGCCATGACAATACCCAGCCCATCAAACCGCAAGATCAAGCGCCCCCAGGCGGTTCCTACCGTGCAGGTGTCCAACGAGCATGTCATCGTGACCGAATGGCGATTTGCGCCTGGCGCCGAAACGGGTTGGCACACTCATGGGCACAACTATGTCGTGGTACCTCAAACCGACGGTGAACTTTTACTGGAAACGCCGCAGGGATTAATAACCGCACCCTTGGTTGCTGGACAGTCCTATGCGCGCGCCATTGGCGTGCAGCACAATGTGATCAATAAGTCTAACCATGAGGTGGTTTTTGTTGAGGTTGAGATTCGGTAATTTTTTTCTTTGCGATGGATTGCCCCAACTGATCCTGCTTGACTGCTGATCACCCCACCCACCTTCTGGCGTTGTGCCACAACGGCATCCACGGGCTGAGCGCTGACAAGTCGCCGCTGGTCCAGCTCATCTGGATGTTGCGAAACACCCGCTCCGGGTGCGGCATCATGGCGGTGAAGCGACCATCCGCCGTCGTCACCGCCGTCAGGCCGCCGGGGCTGCCATTCGGGTTGAACGGGTAAGCCTCGGTGGCGGCACCGTGGTTGTCGGTGAAGCGCATGGCGGCGATGGCTCGTGCCGCATTGCCGCGGTAATTGAAGTTGGCAAAGCCTTCGCCGTGCGCCACGGCAATCGGCAAACGGCTGCCGGCCATGCCTTTGAAGAACAGCGAAGGTGACGCCAGCACTTCCACCAGGCTCAACCTGGCCTCGAAGCGTTCGCTCTGGTTGGTAGTGAAGCGCGGCCAGTCTTGCGCACCGGGGATGATGTCGGCCAGCTCGGCGAACATCTGGCAGCCGTTGCACACGCCCAGGCCGAAGATGTCGGTGCGGGCAAAGAAGACCTTGAACTGGTCGGCCAGCAGCGGGTTGAAGGTGATCGAGCGCGCCCAGCCAATGCCGGCGCCCAGCGTGTCGCCATAGCTGAAGCCGCCACACGCCACCACGCCCTTGAAGTCAGCCAGATTGGCGCGGCCACTCTGCAGATCGGTCATGTGGACGTCAAAGGCTTCAAACCCGGCCTCAGAAAAGGCATAGGCCATCTCGACATACGAGTTGACGCCCTGCTCCCGCAGCACCGCCACTTTGGGGCGGGACAGCATGAGCGCTGGGGCTTCCAACGGTGTCATTGCGGGCGTGACCCGCAATCCATCGATCCCGGGTCGTGCCCGGGATGACGCTTGCAGAGGCGCTAATTCACTTGGCACCAGATGAATATGCAGACCGGGGTCAGAGGGCTCACCGGCGGCGGCGTGCTCGGCATCGGCACAGGCCGGGTTATCGCGCTGCTGGCAGATCTTCCAGCTGGTGCTGTCCCAGACCTGATGTAAATCCTGCAAGGTCGCTTTGAAAATGGCTTTGGCATCGCGCCAGACCTGCACTTCGCCGACACCGACCTGGATGGCCGAGTCGGCCGGACGGGTTTTGCCGATGAAATGGCTATGCTGGCTTAAACCATGCTCGCGCAGGGTCTGTATGACCTCACTGCGCTGCGCCGTGCGCACCTGCAGCAGGACACCCAGCTCTTCGCTGAACAGGGCTTTCAGCGTGAGTTCCTCACGCCGGCCACTGACCTGACTGGCCCAGTTTTTGCTGTCGCCCACATCCATGCGGCTGTCGCTGATGCCGTCGCCCTCGGTCACCAGCAGGTCCACGTTGAGCGACACGCCGACATGCCCGGCAAACGCCATTTCGCACACTGCCGCGAACAGGCCGCCATCGCTGCGGTCGTGGTAAGCCAGGATCTGATCTTTTGCGCGCAGGATGTTGACGGCTTGAACGAGACTGATCAGATCTTGCGGCTGGTCCAGATCAGGCACCGCGTCGCCCATCTGCCCAAGGGTCTGCGCCAGCATGCTGCCGCCCATGCGGTTCTGGCCCCGGCCCAGGTCGATCAGCACCAGCGTGGTGTCTTCAGTTGCATCCAGCTGCGGCGTGAGCGTGCCCCGAACATCGGCCAAGGTGGCAAAGGCAGTCACGATCAACGAGACCGGCGAAGTCACTTTCTTGGCAACCGGTGCGTTGTTCGAGCCTTCCGCTTCAGTCCACTGGGTGCGCATCGACAGCGAATCTTTCCCCACCGGGATGGAAATACCCAGTGCCGGGCACAGCTCCAGGCCGACGGCTTTGACGGTGGCGTAGAGTGCGGCGTCTTCGCCCGGCTCGCCGCAGGCGGCCATCCAGTTGGCCGATAGTTTGACTCTTGAGAGTTCGATCGGTGCCGCCAGCAAATTGGTGATGGCCTCGGCCACCGCCATCCGGCCCGAGGCCGGCGCGTTGACGCTGGCCAGCGGTGTGCGCTCGCCCATCGCCATGGCCTCGCCGGCAAAGCCGGTGTAGTCGGCCAGCGTCACGGCGCAGTCGGCCACCGGCACCTGCCACGGACCGACCATCTGGTCGCGGTGCGTCAAGCCACCCACGCTGCGGTCGCCAATGGTGATGAGAAAGCGCTTGGACGCCACCGTGGGGCTGGCCAGCACGTCAATGCAGGCCTTTTGCAAGTCCACGCCGGTCAGGTCAAGCGGGGCAAAAGTGCGCCGGACGCTGGTCACATCACGGTGCATCTTGGGCGGTTTGCCCAGCAGCACGTTCATGGGCATGTGAACGGGTGCCCCCACGCTTGTCACTTCGTGTACTGCGCTGCCCCCCGAGGGGGCTGTGCTTGCTTGGGGCGGCCCGGCGCGGCGCACGTCCGGCTCTTCGTCGTACACGAGCAGATCGCGTTCGTCGGTCGCCACGCCCACCACAGCAAACGGGCAGCGCTCGCGTTCACACAGGGCTTTGAACAGCTCCAGCGACTCAGGCGCAATCGCCAGCACGTAGCGTTCCTGGCTCTCGTTGCACCAGATTTCTTTCGGGGCCATGCCGCTCTCTTCCAGCGGCACCGCGCGCAGATCAAAACGGGCTCCGCGCCCGGCATCGTTGGTGAGCTCGGGAAAGGCGTTGGAGAGACCTCCCGCGCCCACGTCGTGAATCGCCAGAATCGGGTTGCCCGGCTGCGTGCCCTCGCCGCCTGAGCCTTCATCGCCATTGCCCAGCGCCCAACATTGGTTGATGACTTCCTGCGCCCGCCGCTCCATCTCGGGGTTGCCACGTTGCACCGAGTCAAAATCCAGATGCGCCGCGTTGGCCCCGGTGGC
>JADGRK010000331.1 GCA_017880985.1 Rhodoferax sp.
CCACCGGCGACATGCTGCGCGCCGCCGTCAAGGCCGGTACCGAGCTGGGTATTCAGGCGAAAAGAATCATGGACGCCGGCGGATTGGTCAGCGACGATCTGATCATCAATCTGGTCAAGGATCGCATTGCCCAAGCGGATTGCGCCAACGGTTTTCTTTTTGACGGTTTTCCGCGCACCATCCCCCAAGCCGATGCCATGAAAGCAGCAGGTGTCAAGATTGATTACGTGCTGGAGATCGATGTCCCGTTTGATGCCATCATCGACCGCATGAGCGGCCGGCGTTCGCACCCGGCCTCGGGCCGTACCTACCACGTCAAGTTCAACCCGCCCAAGGTTGCCGGGATCGACGATGTCACCGGCGAACCGCTGGTGCAGCGTGACGACGACAAGGAAGAGACCGTCAAGAAACGCCTTGATGTCTACAGCGCGCAAACCCGCCCGCTGGTGGACTATTACGCCAACTGGGCCAAGTCCGATCCAACCGTTGCGCCCAAGTACCGGGCCATCAGCGGTACCGGCAGCGTGGAAGACATCATGACCCGCGCATTTGCGGCACTCAACAGCTGAGCTCGTACTTCACCACCCGTTCAGGGTGGCATCACGCGATCATCCAGGATTTTCGACATGTCGTCTCTTGCGCCTTCTTTCACCTGTCACGATGTCCTGTGCGGCAAGGCGTCGCTGGGACCCGCTGATACCCGCGTCACCATCAAAGGCTGGGTAAAAACCCGCCGCGATTCCAAGGCCGGTGTGTCCTTTGTCAATGTATCGGACGGGTCATGCTTTCATCCAGTGCAGGTCGTCGCGCCCAGCACATTGGCTAACTACACGCAGGAAGTGCAACGGCTAACAGCGGGTTGCGCGGTTGAGGCCACTGGGGTCATTGTGGCCTCTCCAGCCAAGGGCCAACCCTTTGAAATGCAGGCCAGCGCGATCAAGGTGGTCGGCTGGGTGGATGACCCCGACACCTACCCGATAACCCCCAAAGCGCATTCCATGGAGTTTTTGCGCGATGTCGCCCACCTGCGCCCGCGCACCAACGTGATTGGCGCGGCAACCAGGGTGCGCCATACCATTGCCGCGGCGATTCATCGGTTCTTCGATGAAAGCGGCTTTGTCTGGGTCAACACGCCGATCATCACCACCTCTGACGCCGAAGGCGCGGGGGAATTGTTCCGGGTTTCGACCCTTGACCTGATGAACTTGCCCCGGCAGGCCGACGGCAAGATCGACTTTTCGCAGGACTTCTTTGGCAAGGAAGCTTTTCTCACCGTGTCGGGCCAGCTCAACGTGGAGGCGTATTGCATGGCGTTGTCCAAGGTGTATACCTTTGGACCGACGTTTCGGGCGGAAAACTCCAACACCTCGCGACATCTGGCCGAGTTCTGGATGATCGAGCCGGAAATCGCCTTTGCCGATTTGAGCGACAACGCCACCCTGGCCGAAGCGCTGCTGAAATACATCATCAACCGCGTGCTGACCGAGCGCGCCGACGACATGGCCTTTTTTGACGACCGCATCGAGAAGGGTCTGATTGCCAAGCTCGAACATATCGTGAAATCCGAATTTGTGCGGATGGATTACACGGAGGCCATCCGGGTGCTTGAGGGAACCAAGGAAAAATTTGCCTACCCGGTCAAATGGGGCATCGACCTGCAGTCCGAGCACGAGCGTTTCATTGCTGAAAAACACGTCAACGGTCCGACCGTGTTGATGAACTACCCGAAGGAAATCAAGGCGTTTTACATGCGCCTGTCGGACGATGAAAAGACCGTCGCCGCGATGGACGTGCTGGCGCCTGGCATCGGTGAAATCATTGGCGGTTCGCAGCGCGAAGAGCGCCTGGAGGTGCTCGACCGGCGCATGCTCGATGTCGGTCTGGACCCGGCACATTACAGCTGGTACCGTGATCTCAGGCGTTACGGCACGGTGCCGCACGCCGGCTTCGGCCTGGGCTTCGAGCGCACCGTGTCGTACATCACCGGGCTGTCGAATGTGCGCGACGTCATTCCGTTTCCAAGAACACCGGGCAACGCACGCTATTAGCGCGCCTTCAGGACTGCATCAGCGCCAGCATCAGAGCGATCCTGGCTTTCACCGGTGACAAACCATTGAAATGCTCAAATTCGGCCCGCTCCACCGCCAGCACATGGCCATAAGCACAGCGGGTCGCGCGCACGACCTTGACGCCCATCTGGACGGCACGGCGCAGCGCCACCTCCAGTTCCTGGTGGATCGTGCCGTTACCGGTAGCGGCCACCACAATACCGCGCAACGGCGTCGATGCACCCGTGCGCAACAGGGCGTCCACCACTTCGCCGCTGCAGCCGGCATAACTCATGACGATTTCAACCCGCGGCCATGATGTCAATTCAGCAATCTTGTCGATGGCGACAAACGCATAACCAGCTTGCGTTTGAGGCCAATGTTTCAGAAGTCTCAACTGGCCTTCTTCGACATAACTCAGTGGCCCGGCGTCACCGGAAGTGAAAGCATCGAGACGGTAGGTCTGGGCTTTTTGGACATCGAGCGCGGTATGCACGGTGCCGGCGCAGACCACCACAACCCCTGCAGCACTTGGCGCCAAAGCCACCGCCACCGCGTCCATCAGGTTCTGCGGGCCGTCCGGATATTGCGCCGATGCCGGCCGCATGGCGCAAGCCAGCACCACCGGCTTGCGATTGATCAGTTCTGGCGGCAGCACCGAATGCAGGAAATAGGCAGTTTCTTCCACTGTGTCGGTGCCGTGGGTGATCACCACTGCGGCGACATCTGACTGCGACAAGCAGTGCGTGACGCGCTGCGCCAATGTCAGCCAGATATCAAAGCGCATGTCCTTGCTATCCACCTGCGCGACTTGTTCGCTGTGCAAAGTGTGCCCGCGCAACACGCTCGTCAGACCGGGCACCATCTCAAGCAGCGCCGCCACACCCAGTTGCGCCGCAGCGTACACAATGTTGTCGGATCGGCGCTTGGCAAGCCCGGCAATGGTGCCGCCGGTACCCAGTACCACCAATTTCTTTGAAATTTGTTGAGATTTCACTTGCAGACTTTCAAAAACTGGTTAAAAATACAGTTACTGGACATCAAAACAGTGTGTATAGACCAACAGCCAAACCGTCGTACTTCAAAGGAGTCGTCATGCTTGAAAGACCCAAACTCACCGCCCGGCAACAACAGATTCTGGACCTGATCCAGAGCGCCATTGCACGCACCGGCGCGCCGCCGACGCGGGCCGAGATCGCCACCGAGCTCGGTTTCAAATCCGCCAACGCGGCCGAAGAGCACTTGCAGGCACTCGCGCGCAAAGGCGTGATTGAACTGGTCAGTGGCACCTCGCGCGGCATCCGCCTCAAGAGCGACGCCTTACGCGCCATCAATGAATCCCGAAACAAGCAATACTCCTTTCAGTTGCCCAGTTTGGCGCAACTCGCCTTGCCCCTGATTGGCCGGGTTGCGGCGGGCTCCCCGATTCTCGCCCAAGAGCATATCGACCAGACCTACTACGTTGAAAACAGTC
>JADGRK010000332.1 GCA_017880985.1 Rhodoferax sp.
GGGTGCGCGGTACCGGCAAGGACGTCATAGCCAAGCTGGTTCACGCCTGGAGCTTGCGCGCGGGGAAACCCTATCTGGAGGTCAACTGCGGTGGCTTGCCCGAGTCATTATTGGAGAGCCTGCTTTTTGGTTACGACAAGGGGGCTTTTACCGGCGCCTCTCAGGCCACTGCGGGCTATTTTGAGAAGGCACATGGTGGCACGCTATTGCTCGACGAAATTGCCGATATGAGCCCCAAGTTGCAGAGCAGCTTGCTGCGCGTATTGCAGGATCACAGTTGTGCCCGCATTGGCAGCACGCAGCCGCGCCAAACAGATTTCCGATTGATTTGCGCCACCAATCGGGCGCTCGCTGGCGAAGTCAAGGCCGGCCGCTTTCGCGAGGATTTGTACTACCGCATCAACGTGGTGGCCGTGAGCTTGCCACCCCTGCGCGAGCGCGACGGTGACATCGTGCTGCTGGCGATCCATTTTCTGGACCACTACAACGCCAAGTTCGGCAAACAGTGTGGCCCATTCACACCGGCCGCCGTGCGAGCCCTGGAGGCATGCCATTGGCCAGGCAATGTGCGCGAGTTGCAGCATTGCATTGAACGCGCAGTGGCACTACACGGCGGTGGTGCCATCGACGCCATTCATCTGGGGCCAAGCTGCGAGCCGCGCGCTGAAGATGACATGCCCGCTGCGCCCACCCATGCTGGCGACACGAGCGTAACGGGGCTCGCCTATCAGGACGCACGGGCTGAGTTCGAGCGCGATTACCTGCGCCGCTTGCTTGATGCGGCCAGCGGCAACGTCTCGGAAGCCGCAAGGGTCAGCGGCATCCCGCGCCAAAATCTTTATGTGCGGATGAAACGCTGGGGTGTTGTCACTGATTAACGACAATTGTCATCTATCAGTGACATAAGCGAATCACTTTGTCGCTGAAGAGCGCTTTGGGTTAATCGAGTTTGCCTCAGAGAAACCAGAAAAGGCAGCATGAATCGCTCGTGTCGGCATTGGCACAAGTTTTGCATATATGTTGCAGTCTCTCCGTGGTGGACGGCTTCCACCGCAATGTATTTGAAGAGGTTTTTATGTTGATGAAAAAGAGCAATTTCCTGCTGGTTGGCGTACTGTTGGCGATCACTGGCGGCGCGTTTGCGGCGACTGACGCTGACACGCAGAAGCAACTTGACGCAATCAAAGGTGCCATACCAAAATTTGCCGTTCCGATGCGTGAAGTCGGTGATCGCTTTCGCGATATTTATCCAGCAGCCAAGGGCGGCAATTGGGCGCTTGCCGCGTATATGTCCAAGTACATGAATGGTGCCATGGCTCCGGCCAAGCTGACCAAGCCAGACGAATATCCGGCGTGGCAGGCTTTCTATGATGGCACATTCGCGGCTGTCAACAAGGCGATTCAAGCCAAGGATTTCAAAGGGTTTGAAGCGGCTTACACCAAGGTGATCGACAGCTGCAACAATTGCCACAAGGGGATGGGATACCCGTTTATCAAGGTGATGAAGAACAAGGCGCCAGCGGATACCAACGTCAATTATTCGCTGGCTTCCGAACCGGGCGACGTTCCAAAGTAAAGCGATTTGATCGATACCGTGGAAACAGACACCGGCGCGGGCCGGTGTCTGCACTTAATCAAAAGGAATAAGCATGAGATTATTGAAATTGGTACCCGTCGCACTTGGCATCGCCACATGGTTGGTGGGTTCGGCGTTGGCCGCTGATCCGGCCAAAATTGACTGGGCGAAAGTGCCCGCCAGCAGCTTGACGCTGTTCTATCCTGGCCAATCTACTTACGAGTGGCTGCGTAGCCCCGCGCATCCTGGAATGGCTATGGTCAAGAGCGGCAAAGCCTGCGTCATGTGCCACAGTGACCCCGGCGTTGAAAAGGACAAGGGCGCGAAACTGGTGGTTGGTGGCCCGTTGGAGCCGATGCCAGTAAAGGGCAAGA
The DNA here is from genome assembly GCA_017880985.1 of Rhodoferax sp. GTDB lineage: Bacteria > Pseudomonadota > Gammaproteobacteria > Burkholderiales > Burkholderiaceae_C > Rhodoferax. Next base: position 1,951 of record JADGRK010000332.1, read on the forward strand.
ACGGCTCGGTCGATCTCAAGGTGCAAGCGGCGTATGACGACAAAAATGCCTATCTGCACTTCCAGTGGAAGACCCAGCAACCGTTTCCCGGCACCGAGCATCAGTACCTGCGTTTTGATGGCAAGGAGTGGAAGGTCTATGGCTATCCCAAGCTTGACAAAGTGGTGCAAGAGGGCAAGCAGCCCGGCATCTATGAAGACCGCATGAGCATCATGATCGACGACGGCAAGGTGGCCGGTTTTTCCAAACAGGGCTGCTGGCTCACCTGCCATGATGGCGAGCGTGATAGCCGCAATCAGTTCACCAAAGAAGAGGTAGCGGCCAACGCGCTGCTGACGGCGATCAAGAAGAGCGATGTGCGCAAGTACCTGCCAGATACACGTACTGATCCCTCCGACTGGAAAACCGGCAAGAGCGTGGAAGAGATTGCCAAGCTCAAGGCGGATGGCAAGTTTGTCGATCTGATCCAGTGGCGCGCCCATCGCAGTAACGCCGTGAGCATGGCCGATGATGGCTATGTGCTGGAGTGGCGCCTGGGTGATGCTGGCAAGGACATGTTTGGTGGCAATGCCGACCCCAAAACGCATCAGCCTAAATTCATGTGGGATGCCAAGAAAGTCGGTTACAAGTCGATCACCGCGGACCAGTTGCGCAAGGGTGACCACTTCCTGGTTCGCGAGCAAAATGCGGTGCCGTTCGACCCGAATGCTGGCTGGAAAGAAGGCGACATGATCCCTGACTACATCGTCAGTCGCGAGGATGCCAAGGGCTCTGCTGCTGATAACAATGCGTTGGCGAATTGGAAAGACGGCATGTGGTCGGTGGTGCTGGTGCGCCCGCTGGGACTGACCAATGCCGATGACAAGACCCTGAAAGCGGGCGGTGTCTATAACGTCGGCTTTGCGGTGCATGACGACAACATCACCACGCGTGGTCACTTCGTCTCGTTTGTGAAAACCCTGGGCCTGGGTGCCAAGGCTGACATTGAGGCCGTCAAGTTGCCTTAATTCGATACAAAGCCCGATATCGCCACCGCAGGGTCAGTCCTTGCGGTGGCGTTTTTTTTCATGGTGCACTGTTTCAATTTGAGAATTTCACGCGACTCAGTGGCTCCGATTAGGGTTATCCCTAGGCCCCAAGTGCGTTTGTTGTCCAACAATGGCTATGTATTTCATTTCATAGGCAAGGCATTTCATAGGTGCCTGTATTCGAATCACCCACAGGAGACACACACATGCAAAAGGTGTTGCACATCAACGCAGACAAGTGCACCGGCTGTCTGCAGTGCGAAATGGCCTGCTCTTTCGAGAACTACGGCACCTTCGCCACCGCCAAATCACGCATCAAGGTATTCGACTTTCACCACACCGGTAAAAAAGTTCCCTATACCTGCACCCAGTGCGACGAGGCCTGGTGCCTGCATGCCTGCCCGGTAGAAGCCATCACCGTGGACAAGCTCACCGGAGCCAAGGTGGTGAATGAGACCACCTGCGTCGGCTGCAAGGTCTGCACCATCGCCTGCCCGTTTGGCACGATCAATTACGTCGCCGC
>JADGRK010000333.1 GCA_017880985.1 Rhodoferax sp.
AGCAGATCGCCGGCTTCCGCTTGATCGTGGAAAGAGAAGGACAACTCGGTAATCTTGCGTTGCAGGGCGTTGCGCAAATCGTACGCGACGTTTTGCGAAGCCACCTCAGTCCACAAGCCTTCGTAATATGTGAGCACGCCCTTGATCAAGACCAGCACCAGCAGTCCCCCGACCGCCAGCGTTAAAAGCGTATCGTTGCCCGTCCCAATTCCGTTGTCGATAGCCCACCGCAACACTTGCGGATTGACCATGGCAATCAGGTCGATCAGCACCATCGTGATGTAGACGCCCGTGACAAGTTTCCAATGCGGACGCAAATAGCCGAAGCAGCGCCACAGAATGGTGGACTGAGAGGATCTTGAAGGTTGAATTTCGACAGTAGGCTTCATGTCTTTTTTCAACGGCACCGTCGTATCGTTTTTGTATCTCGGGAGTTTTCAAAGACCAGGCGCGAACGGATCAAAGAGCAAACGACAAAAAGTGTCATGGCAGGCCCCATGGCCGAACTGATAGACCACCCAAGCCTGTGCGATGATCTGCATCCACCTGCCGATATTCGAAATTAACTGTCCGCCAAAATACAAATGGAAGTTGCTGTGCCGCATGGCGGACAAGGGCTGACTGGTGGCGGCGCTGCTGGGGCATTCAAATCTGAACACCACGCGGATCTACATCACGCCGAGTGAGCAGGATTTGGAGAAGGCAGTGGAGCAGCCGCTGTTTGGAAACGCTTGACCCAGGCTCGCCTCTGCGATGTGCGGCCCCATCAGACCAAAACATCGATCGAGGAAGAAAAGAGGCGTTGCACCCTGTTGGGCATCATCCAATCCCTCGAAACTGCTCTTTGCCGACTTGATACACGGACGATCCGCCCTTGCCGTGATCCACAACGATGACGATCTCTTTGCGTGGATCGTACTTCGCCATCATGCGCACGGCATCCGCGTCATCCGCCGCCTTCAACTGCGCCTCGCTAAGCCAGTAAATGGGATAGCCTTTGCCCGGCGCAGGCGGCTTGTCGGCGAGGATGATCAATGCGCCGCGCCCAGTCGCGCGATACTGTTTTCGTCCACCGCTCCAGAGCGTCTGCCAACTGTCGCGGATCAGCTGAAGATCGCTTTCACGCTGTTCAAGATTCACGTTCTCAATCGAGGTTCATTAATGGTGAAGACCGTGATCCACCTTCTGCGCCCCCCATCATGCGACCTTCACCGATTCTTCAATGGTGTCCGCCAGCGCGAACAGCGCCCCGAACTGCCTGCAGCATCTTCTGTTGCAGCGATTTCCCGTTAACCGATGACATAGTCGGGCAGATTGAACAACTCCCTGTGAATCTCGTATTTTTCCAGAATATCGCCGATGTAGCACAAGCCAATGCCCAGCGATTCGGCAGCGATGACCGCTGTCTGCGCGGCGATCAGCGCATCGCAGCACGCCAGGAATAGATCGCCCTCTTCTGGTCTTCGCTGGGCTACCTCTCGCTGCCGGCACGCCTTTTCAACTGCGGAGAAGCGGAAGTAGTCGTACCAGCGTTGATAGTCGGCGAGAAAGAGCCACACCATTGGCGCCTGAGCGATGAAAGATTGATCGTCGCATGTCTGCGCCAGGGTATCCTTGAGGCTTTGCTCGGTGACGTCGATGATGGAGTGCAGCATCATGTTGCCAGCTGTCGGCGCTCGCAACGTCGCACACAGAATTTCATTTTTCACGTCGGCACTGATTGGCCGCTCTTCATAAGCCCGGATTGATTTGCGGTTGAGCAGCGTCTGAATCACCTCGTTCACGGTTTATGGCTCCTTGTGGGAAAATTTGACCGCCCCCTAACATCGCCCCGAACCGCAGGCGGCGTTACCATCATCGACTCTGCGACCATCGGCGGCGACATCAATGGTGGCGTATAAGATTTGTTCGTGGACGTGAGCCAGGGTTATCCTCGCAGTATCGCTGGCAAATGGATTTATCTGGCGTCAAATCTGATATTCTTCGCAATAAACAGCAGGCCCATCAGGCGAGCACCCTGCGCGTGTTGGAGTACGCTTAACTAAAACGGCAGTTCGGCTGCGGGGTGCCTTTGCGTGTGAATACGATTTGCCACAACTGCTCGGCTCTCGCTCGGAAGGAGCCCGCATTGAGCAGCAGATAATAACGCCACATTCGACGGAAACGTTCTCCGTACTTGTCCTTCAAATCAGGCCAGGCCTTCTCAAAGTTGGCGTGCCACGCCAACAGGGTCGGGATATAATGAGGGCCGAAGTTGTGCCAGTCCTCCATGACAAATTGGGGCTCCAGCGCGGCCCCGAGCTGGGCTATCGAAGGCGCCATGCCATTGGGGAAGATATATTTAGTCATCCAGGGCTCGCCGATGGACATGCTTTCGTTGCTTCCGATGCAGTGGATTAAGGCGATGCCATCGTCGTTCAAGCAGCGATCCACCACCTGCATGTAGGTACGGTAGTTCTTATAACCGACATGTTCCAGCATCCCGATTGAGATGATAGCGTCGTATTTACCTTGTACGTCACGATAGTCCTGAAAGCGCAGCTCGACGGGCAAGCCCTTGCAAACCGCCTGCGCGAAGGTTAACTGTTCCCTGGAAATGGTCACCCCCACCACCCGGGCGCCGTACTTTTCTGCGGCGTAACTGGCAAAGCTGCCCCAGCCACAACCGAACTCAAGCACGCGCATACCCGCTTTCAAGCCGATTTTCTGACAGACCAGATCGAGCTTTGCCTCCTGGGCTTCGTCCAAAGTAGCAGCATTTTTCCAGTAGCCACAGGTGTAATTGAGGCGTTTATCGAGCATGGCGCAGTACAAGTCATTGCCCAGATCATAAACATCCTCACCGACTTTAAGTGCCCTGGCATGGCTCTGTAAATTAAACAGCCTGGACTTCAACACCTGGAGTACCATTCTCCAGTTCCCTTTGACTTTTGAATTCAGATTGGCTTTCAAGACCCGGAAGATCAACTCATCAATGGCCTCGCAATCCCACCAGCCGTCCATATAGGACTCTCCCAGCCCGAGGGAAGAGTCCTGCAAGACACGGCTGAAAAAATGCGGGTTGTGGACCTGTACGTCCCAGGGGTTTTGGCCATTCACTTCAACATTGGCAAGCTCGAATAACTCACGTACGATCATTTCAGATTTCTGTGATGCCATTTCCTTGCCTCGCTTCGGATCATCTTGATAGTTTATCCCAACCGCGCCGACGTCTCAGACAAACCACGAGCTGGTTACGGCTGTGGCCGGCTTACTCAACACCGTGCCCAACTTATGCCATGGCTTTTCCCGGACGACCATTATCGCGGGTTGGCCGTTGATCGTTGCAATATTGTGCGGCATGGTTAGCCTCCGTTCGTCAGTGCTTCACCCACCACTCCAATTCACGGCATCGCCCCGTCCGTGTCCAACTGGTAGTAGCGGATGGATTGGTGATTCAAGGCGCAGTCAACTTCCTCCGGCACCTCTGGCTGACCCAGACTGTTCAACA
>JADGRK010000334.1 GCA_017880985.1 Rhodoferax sp.
GAGATTCCCTATCCGCAGCGGGTCGTGCACACGCTGGCCGTGGCTGGGAATCCGGGCTCATAACTTTGACCAAGGAGGTTTGCATGACTTTATCGCTGGCTGTGCCCACCCCGCTGGAATACTTTGCCTCGCTGGTGCAAAGTGATACCGACTTTCCGTTGCTGGAGGCAGCGGTCAGCCTGGCGCAGGACGAGTATGCCGACCTGGATGTGCAGGAGGTGCTGGGGGAAGTCGATCAGTTGCTGGCACGACTCAAACGCCGCATTGCGGCAGATGCCACGCCGCTCCAAAAGCTGCGCGCCGTGAACCAGTTTTTCTACCGCGATTTGAGCTTTGCGGGCAACGTCAACCATTATTACGACCCCGACAACAGTTACGTCAGCGTCATCCTGCGCACCCGCCGCGCGATCCCCATTTCTCTGGCGGTGTTATGGCTCGAATTGGCGCAGGGCCTGGGTCTGGCGGCGCGCGGCGTCGGGTTTCCGGGGCACTTCATGCTCAAAGTCAATTTGCCCAATGGCCAGGTGGTGATTGATCCGCTGGACGGGCAGTCGCTCAGTCGTGAAGACCTGGCCGAGCGGCTCGATCCCTATCGACGCCGCAGCGGCCTGATGGATGAATTTGAAGTGCCGCTGGGGCTTTATCTGCAAGTGTCACCGCCGCGCGACATCATCTCAAGGATGTTGCGCAATCTGAAGGAAATCCACACCACCCAGGAAGACTGGCTGCGCCTGATCGCGGCGCAAGACCGGCTGATCGTGCTGCTGCCGCAAGCCTGGGCCGAGTACCGCGACCGCGGCCTGGCCCATGCCGAAGCGGGTCACGTCGGGCACGCGCTGGAAGACCTGGATACCTATCTGGCCAATGCCAGTGATTGTGTTGACAGGCAGGCCATCAGCCAGCGGGTGGCCGAGATGAGACGTGCAATCAGTTGATGTTTCAGGCTGCAAATTACTTTGGCTTCGATGGCGTGCCGGTTTGACCCAGCTGATGCCAGGCGCGGCGCAACTGGGTGTCTGAGCTGAAACCCGCCAAAGCTGCCGCTTGCGTGACATTGCTGCCCGACTGCAGCGCGGTTTGCGCCATGGCCAGGCGAATGTGGCGCAGGTAGTGCAGCGGCGCAATGCCGGCATGCGCCATGAACAGCCGGGTCAGGTGTCGTGACGACGTGCAGGCCAGCGTTGACATGCTGGCCAGGTTCCAGTCCTGCGCTGGTTGCTGGCTGACCGCATCCTGCACCCGGTGCAGGGCCGGGTGCAAGTGGTTGCGGTAGCTTAAAAATGGCGACAGTTCGGGGTCTTGCGGCCCCCGGCGCATCGCCACCACCATGGTTTGCGCCACTTGCGCGGCGATCACTTCGCCGCAGATCACTCCGATACGGTGCAGCATCAGGTCGATGCCAGTGGTGACCCCGGCACTGCTGAAAACCGGCGTATCTTCTACAAACACACGGTTGGCCACCACGTGGCAGGCAGGCTCTGCGGCTTGCAACTCTGCCAGATGCTGATGATGCGTGGTGGCGTGTCGGCCGACAAGCAGCCCCGCATGGGCCGCCAGCACCGAGCCCGCGCACACCGTCACCAGTTCCAGCGTGTGGGTGTTCAGACGCAGCGCACGCAGCCAGTGCAGTAGCGCCTGAACCGGCTCTGATTGCACAGTAATTTCCTGCCCCGGCAAACCCGGCAGCACCACCCAGGCGGGCGCGGGCAGGGTGTCGGGCAATGGCTCGATGCCACTCAACTGCAGCCCCACCGAGCTCTGCGTTTGCGCACACGGCCCGACGAAACGCAGCACAAAGCGAGCAGGCAAACCCTGCTTGACCAAGGCATGGTTGGCGATGCGCAAGGCCTCGGCCGGGCCGGCCCAGTCCAGTGCCAGACTGTCGGGCAGCAGGGCGAACAGCACTTCAATCGGCGCGCTGGTGCGGCCCTGGCCGGTGCGGTTTGTGCCGCTTTCGGCTGGCACTTTATGCAATCAATCCGGTCGCGCGCTCCAGTGCCTGCGCCGGGCTGCAAATGGTGGCAAAACGGTCTTTCAGCACAGCGGCGGTGCGCGCCTTGATGTCGGCAGCGCTCAACACGGAGCCATCCAGGTGTTGCATGTCCCAGGTCAGCGTGGCATCCAGACAAAAGTCCACGCGCCAGCCCAGGTCGGAGGCGTGGCGGGTGGTGGTCTCGCAGCATTGCTCGGTACGGATGCCGCTGATGATCAGCCGCCCTATGCCGTGCTGGGTCAGCCACACCTCAAGCCCGGTGCCTACCAGCGCACTGTGGCGGCTCTTGTGAAAGGTGGCGGCGGCGTCGAACGGTTTGAGTTCCGCCAGCGGGCGAACGTGGCCGGACTCCAGCGCAAACGGGTTGTCGGTAGTTTTTGGGCCATCGACATGAAAGACCCGCAGTAGCGGGATGCCGCTCGCCAGACAGCCGTCGATCAACGCGTTTTGGGCATTGAGGTAAGCGGGTACGTCTGCATTGGTGAAATAGGGCCGCTGGCGGAAAGACTCTTGGGCATCAATCAGAATAAGACATGTTTTCATGGGTAAAACTCCAGGTTAATAAGGCCGTATCATGCACGTAAACTGTGCGCAAATAAATTTATGGTTGGACAAATTTCAATCAAATCAGGACATTTAATGGCACCATGGCCGCTGATTTCTGAAATCGTCAGGCAACCATGCTGTCAAGCGCATCGAGCGGGCTGGCCGTGCCACCCGGTCCTTGTCACCCTTGGCCTTGCGCACGACCAACACCTGTCGATCATCAAGATCCACGTCCTTGACGCGCAGTCGCAAACCCTCCATGAATTGGGGAAGATGGGCGTCGGAGTTCACGAAGCAAAAAATATGTATACAACCACCGTATCAAGCCCGCTGACCCCTTGTCAGGGGGCTTTTGGACATTTTTCGGGCGGCTAGTCGCTCGGTTTTATCCGGTCGGATAAACTGGGTATGCCAGCTTGGACGACGAGCCACATCACGGTAGGCCCTTTTCGAATTTCATCATGACTCTGACAATTCACAAAGACTACATACCTGGCTCCATCGGAAGAATCGTTGAGCTTCACGCTCGCTACTACCGCGAACTCGTCGGATTTGGCCTCCCCTTTGAGAGTAAGGTGGCGCGCGAGCTTTCCGAGTTCTGCGAACGATATGACGGCGAACGCGACGGTCTCTGGCTCGCGCTACAAGATGGCAATATTGAGGGGTCGATTGCAATCGACGGCTCCCATGCCGAGCTGGACGGAGCACATCTTCGCTGGTTCATCGCTTCGGACAACATGCGCGGAACAGGCGTTGGGACAGCTTTGCTTACGTCGGCGATGGAATTCTGTCACTTACAGCATTATGAAAGCGTATATCTGTGGACTTTTGAAGGCCTTGGTTCAGCAAGGCACCTTTACGAGAAGTTCGGCTTTCGCCTGGATCTCCAGCAACTGGGTACACAATGGGGCGCCGAGGTAAACGAGCAGCGATTTGAACTCCGGGCCAA
>JADGRK010000335.1 GCA_017880985.1 Rhodoferax sp.
TGAGTAACGGAATCGGCAGCCGGTCCACCAGCGGTGCCCAGACCCATTTGAAGGCATAGGCCAGACCGACCCAGCTCAGGTAGCCAATGGTGGTGCGGTCAATGCCGGCCTCGCGCAGCCAAAAGCTCAAGGTGCCCAGCACCAGCAGCAAGGGCAAGCCGGCAGAAAAGCCCAATAGCAGCATCCGCAGCGTGGGCGGCTCCAGATAAACTTTGAAAGTGGCAGCCCAGGAGGGTTTGATTGCGCGAGCTTCGGGGGCACTTGATGTCATGCGGGAATAATACGTCCATCCCACAACAAATAAGTCCCCTCCATGAACCTGACCGAATCCCTGTTGCACGCCCTCAAGGCGCACGGCGCGAATCAAATCTTTGGTATCCCCGGCGACTTCGCACTGCCTTACTTTCGCATCATTGAGCAGTCCGCCATCCTGCCGCTGTACACCTTGTCGCATGAGCCGGGCGTGGGTTTTGCCGCCGATGCCTGTGGCCGCATCAGCGGTGGCCTGGGCGTGGCAGCTGTGACCTATGGCGCGGGTGCCTTCAACATGGTGAATGCAGTGGCCTCGGCCTATGCCGAAAAATCGCCCCTGGTGGTGTTGTCGGGTGGGCCGGGCAAGGGCGAATCGCAATCAGGATTTCTATTGCACCACCAGGCGAAAACCCTGGATTCACAGTTCCAGATTTACAAGGAAATCACCTGCGATCAGGTCCGGCTGGACGATGCCGGGCGTGCCCCGGCCGACATCGCCCGGGCGCTGGCCAATTGCTTGCGCCATTCGCAGCCGGTGTATATCGAGATTCCGCGCGACATGGTGGCTGAGCCCTGCTTGCCGGTGACGGCGCAGGCCGCCCCGCCGGTTGACCCTGACGCGCTGGACGCCTGCGTGGCAGAAATCTTGCAGCGCCTGGGCGCGGCCTCGGCACCCGCCCTGATGGTTGGCGTCGAAGTGCGCCGCTTTGGGTTGGAAGCCAAAGTCGCCGAACTGGCGGGCCGACTGGCCTTGCCGGTGGTCACCAGTTTCATGGGGCATGGTTTGCTGGCCGACACCGATTCGGCCTTGGTGGGCACCTACCTCGGAGTGGCTGGTTTACCCGAGGTGACGCAACTGGTGGAAAACTCCGATGGGTTGTTTTTGCTCGGCGTGATCGTGTCGGACACCAATTTTGCCGTGTCCGAAAAGAAAATTGACCTGCGCAAGACCATTCAGGCGCTGGGCGGCGAGGTCACAATGGGCTACCACACCTACCAACAAATGCCATTGGCGGCGCTGGTGGACCGCATGCTGGTGCGGGTACCGGCCACCGGCAAGAAGTTTTCGGTCAAACGCCACATCTTCCCGCACGGTTTGGTGGCCGATGCGGCCCGCATCACACCCACCGACATTGCCACCGCCGTCAATGACTTGATGGCCGAGCATGGCAAGCTGCCAATCGCCTCCGACATGGGTGACTGTCTGTTCACCGCGATGGACATCGAGCACACCGCGCTGATCGCGCCCGGCTATTACGCCACCATGGGCTACGGCGTGCCGGCCGGTTTGGGCCTGCAAGCCGCCACTGGCGAGCGCCCCTTGATTCTGGTCGGTGATGGCGCGTTCCAGATGACCGGCTGGGAACTGGGCAATTGCCGACGTTATGGATGGGACCCGATCGTGCTGCTGTTCAACAATGCCAGTTGGGAAATGCTGCGCACCTTTCAGCCCGAGTCTGCCTTCAATGATCTGGATCGCTGGGGTTTTGCTGAAATGGCCGCTGGCATGGGCGGTGATGGCGTGCGGGTCAACACCCGCGCCGAACTCAAGGCCGCACTGAACAAAGCGGTTGCCACACGCGGGCGCTTTCAGCTCATTGACATCACGATCGCGCGCGGTGTTTTGTCGGACACGCTGTCGCGCTTTGTGGCCGGGGTCAAGCGGCTCAGTGCGTCAGAGCCCCAATAGTGCTATAAAAAACGTATCTGTGTACGAAGACTGTACAAGGGCTGGTGGCCTAAACCCTTGAAATTGCGTAGCTACAAGCCGGCCCAACCTGAGCGCGCCCAGCCACCCAAAAAAAGTCGAATTGATCGTTGCGTTGTTCGCCCAGCTCCAAGCGCTGATTGCGCGTGTTCTCAATTTTCGGTCTCACTGGCGAACGGCCTTCGAGGACGCCGCAATCTTGCGCAGCAAGTCCAGGTCAGCCATGACTGAGCCGGAGAGCGGCTCGAATTGCCGCATCATCATCTTGTGCGCCTCGCCGTCCTTGCCTGCCTTGGTGAGCGCCACCACATTCGATGCCGCGTAGTGAAACATCTTGTGGTGACCCATGAGGGCGGTGAAGCCGGGGAAGCGACCCAGGCTGGCCGTACCGGGCCCATGGATCCACTTGCCAAGATCGCAGCGGTCGTCGAAACAGATGGTCTCAGCGGACAATTCCTCCTCCGACCGGCCATCCAGGTAGGTCTGTAGGCGAAGCTTCCAGTTTTCGTGCGCTGCCTGGGCCATGTCGATGTCGAGCTCTCCCATGGCGCGCGCCGCATCCGCTTCCATATGGCTGTCGTTGACCGAATTACCAAAAAAGCCCTTGAAAAAACTGAACATATCTTTCCTGTTCCGTGAATATTCGACCTTGAAGCGGTAGCGTGCTAACGCAGGGGGGCCTTTCGACCCTATAAAAAGCAGCGACCGATGAAAATTGTACCCATGTGTAACGCGAGTGTTTCCAAAATGTGGCAGGAGTTTGATCTAATCGACATTGTCCAAAATCGCGCAGGATTGGTCGAGCATTTCGCACTCGTGGCGCTAAGGTGCAACCAGCGTATGGGGCGGGAAATCATCGGCTTGAATCTGGGAGACTCTTGCAAAACTGTGTTACCAGTTCGCCTCGCGCTCGGGTGAGGCGCTGATTTTGTGAATGGAAAGGTCAGCGCCGTCGTATTCTTCTTCCTGGCTCAGCCGCAAACCCATGGTCGCTTTAAGTACGCCATAAACCACCAGGCCGCCCACAACCGCCCAAGCGACGCCCATTGCGGTGCCAATGACTTGGGCGCCCAAGGAGACTCCGCCCAGACCCCCCAGCGCCTTGCTGCCAAAAATTCCCGCCGCAATGCCGCCCCAGGTGCCGCACAGCCCGTGCAACGGCCACACGCCCAGCACATCGTCAATCTTCCATTTGTTTTGTTCGCGCGTGAACATGACAACGAAAATGCCGCCCGCCACCAGGCCCACCAGCAGCGCACCCAGCGGGTGCATCAGATCCGAGCCGGCGCACACGGCGACCAGACCGGCGAGCGGGCCGTTGTGCACAAAGCCGGGGTCGTTCTTGCCAAAAACCAGGGCCGCCAGCGTACCGCCGACCATCGCCATCAGCGAGTTCACGGCCACCAGGCCCGAGATTTTGCCCAGCGTTTGCGCGCTCATCACGTTAAAGCCGAACCAGCCGACCGTGAGCACCCAGGCGCCCAGCGCCAGAAACGGGATGCTCGACGGTGGGTGCGCCGAAATGCCG
>JADGRK010000336.1 GCA_017880985.1 Rhodoferax sp.
CGGCCAGATGGTAGACGACGTCGCAGCCGCCCAGGGCAGCGCGCAGCGCCTCGGGAGAATCGTCGAGGTCGAACCCGGCGACCTCGACGCCTTCGCACCGAGAGAGCGCCAGGCTCAGGTTGCCCAGTGGGCCGACCGCGACCAGCGTGATCTCACCCGGCTGGGCGCGTGCCAGATCGACGATGAATTGCGCCGATGAGCGGGGGTCAAGCGTGAGATGAGTGGGCTCGCGTGCGAGCAGGTTACCGAGACCATCAGCACCGTGAATATGGTCAGGCGGCACCGGCGTCAACTTGCGCCAGGGCTTTGCCACGCCTTGCGTGACCGGGATGTTTCGACCGGCGATGGCTGTTAGATACAGGGCGTTGGCGGCCGCTTGTTGCACGCTGACGTTGCCAAACGTGGTGGTGATGCCCAGCACCTCAATCGTCGGGTGCGCCAGCGCAAAATACAGCGCCATGGCGTCATCGACGCCCGGGTCGGTGTCAAAAATTACTTTATGCGTGGGGGTTGGGGCCATGGCTTGGGTCATCCGTTGAATCCGTCTGGGTGGCTAGAAATTCGGTTACTTCTGCCTGGGTTGGAATGCTGCTCTGTGCGCCCAGGCGAGTGCAGGCCAGGGCCGCGGCAGCACTGGCCAGTCGTAACGCGGTCGGCATCGATTGCTGCAATGCCTGGTGCCGCTGCTGCGCCTGACTGAGTGCTGCCACCAAAACGCCGCAAAACGTGTCACCAGCGCCGGTGCTGTCAATTGGAATCACTTGAAAAGCGCGCTGATGGATGAGTGAATTGCCAACCCGTGCCCAGCACCCGCGTGACCCCAGCGTGACCACGACGCAGGGCACCTTGATCTGTGCCAGACACTCTGCCATGCTGCCCTGGTGATTGGCAACGCTGGCCAGTTCACCCTCGTTCACGATCAGTAGGTCGATCAAGCCCAGCAATTGGGCTGGCAAGGTCTGTGCCGGTGCGGCATTGAGCACCACCCTGACACCTTGAGCCCGCGCCGCCTGGGCATACGCGGTCACGGTCAGCAGCGGAATTTCAAGTTGCAGCAACAAGTGGGAAAAGCCATCGAGCGGCGGCAGGTGGACGCCGTGCAGGGCAAAGTTGGCACCCGGCGCGACCGTGATGGCGTTTTCGGCATCGTCCGAGACACAAATGAAAGCCGTCCCGGTGACCTCTTCCTTGACGCGTACCAGGTGCATTTGCACGCCAGCGGCCTGCAGGGACGTTTCGATCGGCGTGGCAAACGCATCATCACCCAGCGCCAGCAGCAGGTGCGTCACGGCACCGCCAGCGCGGGCACAGGCCACCGCCTGGTTGGCACCTTTGCCGCCCGGGAAGGTCCTGAAGTCGCGCCCCAGCACGGTTTCACCCGGCGCTGGAATGTGCGGCGCGCGCACGACGAAATCGAGATTGGCGGAACCGGCAACAAGAATCATGGTCATTCCACGGGGTAATTAAAGGAGCAAGCGCAAAATTATGCGTGATTCCATTTCCAAATCATCCCTCTCGTTGTTGTCTCGCCTTGCCGTGCAATAGCACTGCCTGCGGCTCGACGCCTAGACATGAATGATTTGGAAATGGAATGACAAGTCGGATGGCTGATTGAAGCTGCCACACGCGGCGCTGTTACAGTGCAAGCCCTTGGAGGTTTTATGAAGCAACTTATTGCAGTTTTTTTGTCTTTGTTAGCCATCGGCGCGCAGGCTCAGAGCGGTCCGGTCAAAATCGGTGAAATCAACAGCTACTCCAGCATGCCGCAGTTCACCTCGCCCTACCGGCAGGGCTGGCAACTCGCGGTAGAACAGATCAACGCGGCGGGTGGCTTGCTGGGGCGCAAGGTTGAAGTCATTGCGCGCGATGACGGGGGTCGACCGGAAGAGGCGCTGCGCCACGCGGTGGAGCTCACAGTCAACGAAAAAGTCGATGTACTGGCGGGTGGATTTTTGTCCAACGTGGGGCTGGCACTGGCCGACTATGCGGCTAAAAACAAGCGCCTGTTTGTGGCCAGCGAGCCCTTGACCGATGCGATTGTGTGGGACAAAGGCAACCGCTACACCTTCCGCTTGCGCCCGAGCACCTACATGCAGGCCGCCATGCTGGTGGAAGAGGCGGCCAAACTGCCGGCCAAGCGCTGGGCCACGATAGCACCCAACTACGAGTATGGCCAGAGCGCGGTGGCCAGTTTCAAGGAACTTCTCAAAGCCAAACGACCCGATGTCGAGTTTGTGGCCGAGCAGTGGCCCGCGCTGGGCAAGCTCGAGGCGGGCACCACTTTGCAGGCGCTGATGCAAGCTAAACCGGATGCCATTTTTAACGTCACCTTTGGCGCTGACCTGGCCAAGCTGGTGCGCGAAGGTAATCAGCGCAACGTGTTTCCGAAAACACCGGTGGTGTCGCTGTTGTCAGGTGAACCGGAGTATCTGGACGTGCTCAAAGACGAGACGCCGCGCGGCTGGATCGTGACTGGCTATCCATGGGATCAGATTGATACGCGCGAACACGCCTCGTTTGCAGCGAGTTATTACAAAAAATTCCACGAAAACCCGAAGGTCGGCTCGGTCGTGGGATATGCCACGATGCAGGCAATTTTTGCCGCCATCAACAAGGCTAAAAGCACGGACAACGAAAAGTTGGTAGTCGCCATGCGTGGCCTGAAATTCAGTACACCCTTTGGCCCGGCCGAGTTTCGCGCGCTCGATCAGCAGTCGACCATGGGTGCGTTTGTGGGCAAGCTCGATCAGCGTGCCGGCAAGGGCACGATGGTGCAGTGGCGCTACGCTGACGGCAAGGCCTATATGCCCAGCGATGATTACGTGAAGGCGCGCAGACCGGCTGCGGCGATGAAGTAAAGGTGCTGCGGGCGATAAGCCCGCGCTTCAGTCACGCGCGCCGGGAACTCAGGCGCTGGGTGGCACGTAGCCCTGCGCGGCATCGGCACCACCGCCAAAAAAGTGATTTTCCATCTGGCGCGCCAGGTATTGACGGGCCCGGGCATCGGCCAGATTGAGGCGGTTTTCATTGACCAGCATGGTCTGATGCTGGAGCCAGGCGGCCCAGGCTTCCTTGCTCACGCTCTCCCAGATGCGCTTGCCGAGCTCGCCCGGGTAGGGCGGAAAATCAAGTCCCTCGGCGGGCTTGCCGAGTTTGATGCAGTTCACAGTGCGTGCCATGTTGGAGCCTTTGTTGGATGTCTTTCAGGGTAGCGACTTTAGCAAGCTTTCGGTGCCCTTGGCCCTTTGCGGTAAAATGTAACTTATGGCAAAAGCTGACACCAAAACCAAAATGCTGGCCGATGGCCTGCGTTACAAATCCAAAGTATCGGGTTCCCCTTTTACGGCCGCATCGTCGTTTGGGGCTGCGACCATGTCGTGCTTTTTATGCGGCAAGCATCGCGCCCGCTCGCAGATGGTCACGCGCAAGATCCTCGGCAAATCGCAAGCAGTGTGTTCACCGTCGTGCAAAGC
>JADGRK010000042.1 GCA_017880985.1 Rhodoferax sp.
GGGTAGGCACGCCATCAATCAGCACGGTGCAAGCACCACATAACGCAATGCCGCAGCCATATTTGCTGCCGGTCAGGCCGAGCTGCTCACGCAGCACCCACAATAGCGGTGTGTCCGCCTCCGCCTCAAACTCGCGTACGGCGCCGTTGACGTTAAGTTTTGCCATGTCGGAACTCCTCTATTGGACAACTGTTGAATCTGCCATGGGCAAGGCAGCGCCATCTTACGTCGATGACCATTCTTCTGCCAGGCATGAAGTGCCACCCGCAAATTTGGATTTTGAAGGTGAAAAGTAACCATTCCCACTTCAGAGCTGGGTGCGATACTCGCGCCTGGTGGTTGAATTCTTTTCTGAGTTGCACCTAATTCTATTTAATCAATAGCCATGCCAGTCGTCCCGGTTCAAACCAGCGTAGAGCCATCGGCCCAATATCTTGCCCTGTACCGCGCTACGCTACAGGAGGCTGCGGGCGGCGGCGGCGTGCTCATGAGCAGGATGATTGCGGCGGCCCGACTGGTGTTGCAGACCAGCCGGGCAGAATCGGCCAGGCAGCTAAGCGAGCGGGAATCCGATTTGTGCACGGCCTATCCAAAGGCCTTGCTGGAGGCCTTCTCGAACCCCGAGATGACCGGAGAAGCCGCCGCACTTTTCAATCTGGACCTGCAGTTTGATCAACTTGAGCTGATGGGCGAAGACGAGGTCATGACCAACGGATTGATCGCTCGTACCCGGCAGACGGTCACGCTGGCAGCGGAGGCCAGTCTGGCCGAGCTCAACGCCTTGATTTGCCGGACGCTTGGCTTGAATACAGTGCGGCCAGAAAGCAACCCTTTGCGGCCCCAGGTGTATGTCAACGCCTTGAATGCGGTGATTGAACAAAGCCAGGTCTCAGCAAGCACGCGTCTGGACTGGCTCGGTGCCATGGGTGTGACCCTGGGGCAGGAGTTGCGCGCTCTTTATGCCAGTCTGTCAAACAGGCTGAAGACACAAGGCGTGGTAGGTACAGGTTACGCGGTGAGGAAAACGCCACATGGTAAGCGTGTCGGTGGCGCTACTGCGCCCGATGGTGGCAACGTTGGGGTAGTCCGCGCTGCATCCGGGCCTGTGCGCGAAAAAGATGAGGCGCTGCTGACACTGGACAAGCTGCGTCGTTTGCTGATGGGCGAACTCAACCCACCGACGGCGGCCGCTCGGGTAAAAGTCTTTGCCCAACAGTTTGCGCGTGAGTTCGAAAATGGTGTCGCGCCGACGACAGAACCAGAGTCCGACTTTCCCGCCACGCTGCCCGCTGCATTTGAAGCCCTGACCGAGATGAAGCAGGTGGAGCGAGTCGTGCAAAACCTGGAGCTTCGTCGTGGCCTCGCGCCCGCCAAAATAGTGGCCGACGATGCCTCGGTTGACGCGGTGCGGCAGGCTTTGCGGCGCAATGCCAGTGGGGTCGCGCAGGCTTTGAGCCTGGAAGTGGTGATCTTGATGGTGGAAAACATGGCACATGACCCTCGTTTGCTCGAGCCGGTGCAACGCCTGCTTGGAAAGCTGGAGCCCGCACTGCTGCGTCTGGCCCTGGTTGACGCGCGCTTTTTTACCAACAAACAGCATCCTGCGCGCGCCTTGTTACAGGAAATAACCGAACGCAGTTTGGCCTATGCCTCAGAACAGACGTCGGGTTTCGCAGAATTTATGCAGCTATTGGAACAGGCCACCGCAGCACTGACGAGCGCCGTCATTGAAAGTGACGAGCCCTTTGCGCAGGTGCTAATGCCACTGCGAGAAGCCTGGGCGCAGGCCGAAAAGCCGAAGGAACGCGACCGCAAAGACGCGGTTGAGGTGCTGCGCCATGCCGAGGCGCGCAACTTGCTGGCCGAAACAATTGCACGTGAAATCGATGCCAGCCCGAACACCTCGCGCGTGTCCGCTGTGGTCATGGACTTCTTGTGTGGTCCATGGTCGCAGGTGGTGGCACAGGCCCGCATCGCAGATGGATCCGGCTCTGCCGTGGCGACAAGATATCAGGCCCTGATTTCAGCACTGTTGTGGAGCGTGCACCCCGATTTGGCACACAAAAACACTGCCAAGCTCACTCGTTTGGTACCGTTGCTGCTAAGCACGCTAAGAGAAGGCCTGGAAAGCATAGGTTATCCAGCCACCAAGACCAGTGCCTTCTTTGAGTCTCTGATGGGCCTGCAACAAATGGCCTTTCGCAGCGCAAAAAACGCAACAGAAGCCTCAGCGTCAGCGCCGGCCGTGCCAGCCACCCGGTCAACTTTGCACCGGGTTGAAAGTGCAGACCCGTGGGTGGCGCCCGAAGAAGCCAAGACTTCCGGTCTGTTGGAACTGCCTGGCTTGGCCGAGAGTCCCGATGTTCCGGTTGACGATTTGCCTTTGGGTGCCTGGGTCGAGCTAGAAGTGGACAAGCAATGGGTACGCACCCAGCTCATCTGGGCCAGTCCGCATGGCAGCTTGTTCATGTTTGCCAGTGTGTTGGGCGCCACCCAATCCATGACACGACGCTCGCGCGACAAACTGGTGGCAGCCGGCAAGCTTCGGGTGGTGTCGGATCGGCCCTTTGTGGAAGGGGCGCTGGACGCGGTGGCCCAAATTGCGATGAAAAATAGCGTGGACTCGACGCTCTGAGGATGTCGTCCTGAGGCCGGCCGAGCCTTGGCAAACTAGCGGATGCGCGGCGCGGCCAGCAATTGTTCGGGTAGCGTGAAATAGGCTGCGGTGGCACCCCGACACTCACGCGCCTGCGCCAATTCATGACGCGCCACGCTGCGCAGATGCACTTCGTCCGGGCCATCAAGCAGTTGCATGGCGCGACCCCAGGTCCAGAAGTAGGCCAGCGGCGTGTCGGGTGATAAGCCCATGGCACCAAATACCTGTATCGCGCGGTTGACCACGCGCGTCTGCAGGCGCGCTGTCACGACCTTGATGGCAGACACATCGATCCGGTTTTGGGTCAGGTCTGACGGGTCGGCCAGTGCCGCCTGATCAAGCCGCCAGGCAGCGCGTAACACCAATAGTCGGGCCTGATCGATCTCCAGGCGCGACTCGGCAATCCACTCCTGCACGTTGGCGAAATCCGACAAATACTTGCCAAAGGCGTGGCGCTCCAGCGTGCGCTCACACATCAGCGCGAGCGCCAGCTCGCACTGGCCAATGCTGCGCATGCAGTGGTGGATGCGCCCCGGCCCCAGGCGCGCCTGCGCCATGGCAAAGCCAGCCCCCTCCTGACCCAGCAGATTGGTGGCCGGCACCCGTACGTCAGAGAAGACAATTTCGCAATGCCCCTCAGGCGTGTGGTGTTGCATGATGGCAATGTTGCGCACCAGCGTCACACCCGGCGTATCGATGGGTACCAGCAGCATGCTGTGTTGCGCGTGTTTGTCGGTATCCTGATCGCCACTACGGCACATGACAATCAACAATCTGCAGTCTGGATGAGCAGCACCGGTGACAAACCATTTGCGGCCATTGAGCACCAGTTGCTCACCTTCATGGCGGACACGGGCCTGCAAATTGGTCGGATCCGATGACGCGACGTCCGGCTCGGACATGGCAAACGCAGACCTGATTTCACCGTCCAGCAAGGGGCGCAACCAGCACCGATCCTGCTCCGGCGTGGCAAACAGATGCAGCAGTTCCATGTTGCCGGTGTCAGGCGCGCTGCAGTTGAATACCTCGGAGGCCCACGGCAAGCGTCCCATGATTTCAGCCAACGGCGCGTATTCGATATTGCTCAGTCTCTGGCCTGGCTGGTCGACCCGCAGACTGGGCAAAAACAGGTTCCACAAACCCTCGGACCTCGCCAGCGCCTTGAGATCGGACATAAAAGGCGGCGGAAATATCCCTTCCGCCACCGAGTGGTGCCAGGCGCCGTTGTAGGGCAGGACATAACGATCGATGAAAACTTCCAGGCGCTGGCGCAAAGCCTGCACCTGGGGCGAATATTCAAATTCCATGGACTGCCTTTCCGGTAAAGCGACGCTTGAGAGCCGCCGCCCACTGGGCAGCGCAACGATCAAGGTCATCCACGTGGAGTTTGCCAAAGTTGACGCTCTTTGGCTGTCACCTCGGTGCTCACCGGCAAAGGCAGGTCCAGGGACAGGTCGGGAACCCAGGTGAGCTGGACCAGGTCGAACCCGCCCTGACAGCGCTTCAGTCTAGAATAAATCGTGCTCACAAGTGCGATCGAACTAATCTACAGCTTGTCCATCCTGGTGGCCATGAGCCTGGTCTCGGGCTTTATCAGACAGCGTCAAGAACGCCCGCGGCGGCACGCCATCCTGCAAGGGCTGCTGTTTGGCACGGCAGCTTTGATCGGGATGATGCATCCCCTGGTTCTGGGGCCCGGCCTGATCTTTGATGGTCGTTCCGTGATGATCAGTCTGTGTGGCTTGTTCTTTGGCCCGCTGGCGGTCAGTGTTGCGGCCGCGATGGCGCTTCTTTACCGCATCCTTGTCGGCGGTGTGGGCGTTTATATGGGCCTGCTGGTGATTGCAGCCTCGGCACTTTGGGGCCTGTTTTTTCATCTCCGTTGGCGCCACCAGGCGCGGCCGCTCAGTGCCACCCGGTTGCTGCTGGTCGGGTTGGTGGTTCATGTGACCCTGCTTTTGCTCATGTTTGCCCTGCCTGCGCAGACGGCGCTGGAGACCCTGCAACGGCTCGGCCTGCCGATTCTGCTGACCTATCCGCTGATTACGCTGCTGATCGGCAAGCTGCTGTCGAGTCAGGAGGCGGCGCTCGATTCGGTCGTGGCCTTGCGCGAGAGCGAGCTGCGCCATCGCCTGCTGGCCGACAACGCCACCGACGTGATCTGGACCATGGACCTGCAAGGTCGCTTCACCTACGTCAGCCCCTCGGTTGAGAAACTGCGCGGCTACAGCAGCGCAGAAGTGATGCAGCAAACGCTGGCGCAGGCCCTCTGCCCGGCGTCGATTCCACTGGCCACCGAGAGCCTTGGCAAATCGATCGCAGCCATGGCCGCGGGCTTGCCGTTCATTGAATTTCGGGGCGAGCTGGAGCAGCCCTGCAAGAATGGATGCACCGTCTGGACCGAGGTGAGTACCAGCGCCATGCGCGATACCGAGGGTCAATTTATCGGCATCCTCGGTGTCGCGCGCAACATAACCGAACGAAAAAAGAACGAGGCCAAAGTCCGGCGCCTGAGTCAGCTTTACGCCGCATTGAGCCAATGCAACCAGGCCATCGTGCGCTGCCCGTCTGAGACCGAGTTGTTCCCGGAGGTCTGTCGGGTGGCGGTGACTTTCGGCGGCATGCAAATGGCGTGGATCGGACTGGTCGATGAGCGCAGTCGCCAAATTCGCCCGGTGGCCTCTTTTGGCGACGAAAACAACGATCTGGCAGGCCTCAATCTGTCAGCGGATGCCAGCAAACCGTCGGGCCAGGGCATCGCCGGCACCGCGATTCGCGAGAATCAGCCCTTCTGGTGTCAGGATTTTCTCCATGAGCCGCGCACCGCGCCCTGGCGTGAAAGCGGCGAACGCGCTGGTTGGGCGGCAGCAGCAGCGCTGCCATTGGAGCGACAGGGCGTGGCCGTCGGCGCGCTGCTGCTTTACGCCGCTGAAGTGAATACTTTTGATGAGGACATTCGCAAACTGCTGCTTGAAATGACATTGGATATCAGCTTTGCACTGGACAGTTTTGCGCGCGAGGCGGCGCGCCAACAAGCCGCCGACAGGCTGCGCCAAAGCGAACAATCCCTCAAGGAATCGCAACGCATTGCCGAGCTGGGCAGCTATACCCTGGACCTCAGCACCGGGCGCTGGGAAAGCTCCGAAATGCTGGATCGCCTTCTTGGCATCGATCAATGCTACGAACATACTGTGCAGGGATGGACAGCTCTGATCCAGCAGGACGATCAGGTGATGATGGCGCAGTACTTTAGAGACGAAGTGCTGGGTCAAGGCAAACCCTTCAACAAGGAATACCGCATCAGCCGACATGACGACCGCAGGCAGCGCTGGGTCCACGGCTTGGGCAAACTCGAATTCGACGCGCACCGACAGCCGCTGAAAATGCACGGGACGATTCAAGACATTACCGAACGCAAGCAAGCTGAGGATCTGTTGCGCGTCAGCACAGACAGCTTGAACGAAGCGCAGCGCATCGCCCAGATCGGCAATTGGACGCTTGATTTGCGGAGCGGCAGACTGATTTGGAGCGATGAGATGTTCCGTCTGTTCGAGCTTGATCCGACGCAATCTACTGCGACCAATGAAGCTTTTCTGGAGGTCATTCACCCGCTGGACCGCGACGCGGTGAAGCGGGCCTACACAGAATCGCTGGCAAACCGCACGCCCTACGAAATCATCCACCGGCTGCTGATGCCTGATGGGCGCATCAAGTGGGTGCAACAACGCTGCCTGTCGGAGTTTGACGCATCCGGCAAGCCACTGCGATCGAGGGGCACGGTGCAAGACATCACCGAGCACAAGAAAACCGAGAGACAACTCTACAGTCTGGCCTTCCACGACACATTGACCGGCCTGCCCAACCGTCAATTGTTACTGGACCAGCTCAAGCACGCACTGGCCACCGGTGCCGGTGGCCAGCGCCATGGGGCGCTGCTGTTTATCGATCTGGATGACTTCAAGACGCTCAACGACACACGCGGCCATGAGACCGGAGACTTGCTGCTGCAACAGGTTGCCAGGCGTTTGACCACCTGCGTGCGCGAGGGTGACACCGTGGCCCGGCTCAGCGGTGATGAATTCGCGGTGCTGCTGGAAGATCTGCACACCAGCACGCAGGAGGCTGCCATACAGGCGCAAACAGTGGGCGAGAAAATCCTTGTGGCGCTCAACCGGACCTACCAGCTTGCCCATTACGCGCATCACACGACCGCCAGCATCGGCATCACCGTCATCGGCCAACCACAGGAGAGCATCGAGGAACCGTTAAAGCGGGCAGAGCTGGCCATGTACCAGGCCAAGGCCGCCGGCCGCAACACCCTGCGCGTCTTTGACCCCCAGATGCAGGCGGTAGTGACGAACCGTGCCGACATGGAGGCGGGCTTGCGCAAGGCGTTAGTCAAGCAACAGTTCGTCCTTCACTACCAGGCGCAGCTGAATCGGCAGCGTCAGATTACCGGAGTGGAAGCGCTGGTGCGCTGGCTCGATCCCAAGCGCGGCCTGGTGTCACCGAGCGAGTTCATCGCGCTGGCCGAGGAAACCGGCTTGATCCTGCCATTGGGCAACTGGGTGCTGGAGGCGGCCTGCAAACAACTGGCGCTGTGGGCGAAGCGGCCCGAGATGGCGCATCTGACCATGGCGGTGAATGTCAGCGCGCGTCAGTTCCACCAGAGCGACTTCGTCAAGCAGGTGCTCGATACGCTTGAGCGCACCGGCGCCCATCCGCATCGGCTCAAACTGGAACTGACAGAGAGCATGCTGGTGACCAACATTGAAGATGTCATCGCCACCATGAACACCCTCAAGGGCAAGGGCGTTGGATTCTCGCTCGACGACTTTGGCACCGGTTATTCGTCACTCTCTTACCTCAAGCGCCTGCCGCTGGACCAACTCAAGATCGACCAGGGTTTTGTGCGGAATATCCTGATTGAGCCCAATGATGCTGCGATTGCCAAGATGGCGGTGGCGCTGGCCAACAGTATGGGCCTGACGGCCATTGCTGAAGGGGTGGAGACCGAGGCGCAGCACGATCTCCTGGCCGGCATGGGCTGCCATGCTTATCAGGGTTACCTGTTCAGTCGCCCGCTGCCACTGGCGGAGTTCGAGACGTTTTCGCAGTCGGCTTGACGCACCTTTTCAGGCTGGACATTGAGTTTCATCGGCGACGACATGATGGCTCGACCCTCTGATCAAGGCATCTCTGCCACGCGTCGGCCAAAGGCTTCCACCTGGCTCCAGTCGGTGAACTCGATCACCGCCTTGGGGTCGGTCGGGCCGCTCGTCATGAGCATGATGAAGCGGATCATCAGACGGTCAAAAAAGTGGTAGCGCGGGTAGTCGAGCTTGCCGGCAAAGACACCCAGCAACTTTGGTTTCCAGGCAATTTGCCGCAGGAATTTGATCAGGTAGGGATTGGTCTCGGGCCGGTTCTTTTCCGGCTTGCGCGCCACGATGTTGACCGTGAAGAAGGCGCTGGATTTACGCTCCAGCAGCGCTTGATGGCGCGCAATGAACTCGGCCACCTGGGGCTGATGTTTGCCGTAGCGGATGCTGGCCCCGATGACGATTTTGTCAAACGCGCTCAAGTCCATCGCGTCGGCCTGCGCCAGCGCTACCACCGTAACGACCTGCCCCTGCTGCGTCATGACCAGACGCAAGCGCTCGCAAATGCGCGGCGTGTGGCCGTCGGTGGTTGAATAGGCGACGAGAATGTTGCTCATCGACGGGAGTCCTTTGCTGGTGTTAGGGAGTCGTGCAGAAACAAATTATGCATGCAGCCATGGGCTGCACAGCGGCCGCACCCGCCCGCAGACCACATCGATCGCTAAACTCAGGCCATGATTGATGCCAATCCAAGCCCGCATCCCCCCTGCCACGCGATGCGCTGGCGTGTCGCGACCAGTGTGTGTCTATTGCTGATCGCCATCGGCACCGCAACCGGCCTGAGCATGTATGAACAGTTGATGGCGCAGATCAGGCACTTGCAGACCAAGCTCAAAACGACCGCACAAATCAGGTACATCGCCGTGCTGCAGGATGCACAACAAGCGCCCGCGCTGCTCGTGACATTGGACGCCCAGGACGCGGCGCTGCAGATTCAGCGCCTCAACAGTGTGGCGGCAGGCCCTGAAGACAGCCTGCAGTTGTGGGCCCTGACCGCTAACGGCCAACCGCGTTCATTGGGTGTACTGGAAAGCGCTGGCAAGACTTTGCGTCTGGCGGCCGACGACAAGACACTGGCGGACGTGGGAGAACTGGCCATCAGTGTCGAGAACAAAGGCGGCGTGGAGCCCGACCGCGGCCCGCGTCTGCCCTATCTGTTTAAAGGTGCTGTCGTACAAAAGGCGCTTTGAGATCGGCAACGACTAGACCACGCCTGCCTGGCGCAGCGCCGCCACTTGGGCCGTATCCAGCCCCAACTCGGCCAACACTTCATCGCTGTGCTGGCCCAGCGTCGGCGGCGCACGGCGCAGCACTGGCGGCGTCGCCATCAGGCGCAGCGGGCTCGCGACAGTTCTGATGGTTGCTATTGATTCAGTAGCTGTCTGCGCATTATCGACGGGGGCTAGAGGCTGGTTTAGCACTAAACCACGGGCTTGTACCTGGACATCGGCAAAGGCTTGGCCGATGTCGTTAATCGCGCCGCATGGCACCGCCTTGTCTTCGAGCAGGGCAATCCATTGCGCTGTGGTGCGCGTTTGGGTAAGCACTTGCAGCAGCGGGATCAGCACCTCGCGGTTTTTCACGCGCAAGGTGTTGCTGGCAAAGCGCGCATCTGCCGCCCACTCTGGGTGCCCGCCGGCCTGGCAAAAACGGGCAAACTGGCCGTCGTTGCCGATCGCCAGCAGCATGGCGCCATCCAGCGTTTGAAAGTCCTGGTACGGTGCCAGACTCGGGTGGCTGTTGCCCTGGCGCTGCGGCACTTTGCCGGTGTTCAGGAAGCCCCCGCCTTGGTTGGCCAGCATCGCCATGCCGACGTCAAGCAGCGCCATGTCGATGTGCTGACCCACGCCGCTGCGGTGACGCACCTCCAGCGCCGCCAGGATCGCGCTGCAGGCATAGACGCCGGTAAAGAGATCGATCACAGCCACGCCGACGCGCTGCGCGCCGCCGCCGGGCACCTCGTCGGCACGACCGGTGATGCTCATCAGGCCGGTCATGGCCTGCATCATCAGGTCGTAGCCAGCGCGCTCGGCATACGGCCCGTCCTGGCCAAAGCCGGTGACCGAGCAGTAGATCAGGCGCGGATTGAGGGCCTGCAGACTCGCGTAATCCAGACCGTACTGTTTTAAGCCGCTAACCTTGAAGTTCTCCACCAGGATGTCGCTTTGCAGCGCCAATTGGCGAATCAGCGTCTGACCGTCTGGCTTGGCCATGTCGAGGGTGATGGAACGCTTGTTGCGGTTGCAGGCGGTGAAATAAGTAGCCTGATCGGTGTCATTGCCCTTTGCGTCTTGCAGGAACGGCGGGCCCCAATGGCGCGTGTCATCACCGAAGCCGGGGCGCTCAACCTTGATCACGTCGGCACCCAGGTCGGCCAGCATCTGGGTACACCAGGGGCCGGCCAGCACGCGTGAGAGGTCCAGGACTTTCAGGTGGGCCAGGGCCCCGGCTGCGCTGATCGGTTTTGTATCCATGTCAATTGGCAAACGCCGCAATGCCGGTTTGCGCCCGGCCCAGAATCAGCGCGTGGATGTCGTGCGTGCCTTCGTAGGTGTTAACCACTTCGAGGTTCACCAGGTGGCGCGCCACACCATATTCATCGCTGATGCCGTTGCCGCCCATCATGTCGCGCGCCAGACGGGCAATGTCGAGCGCCTTGCCGCAGGAGTTGCGCTTGAGGATGGAGGTGATTTCGACCGAGGCAGTGCCTTCGTCTTTCATGCGCCCCAGACGCAGGCAGCCTTGCAGGCCGAGCGCAATTTCGGTTTGCATGTCAGCCAGTTTTTTCTGGATCAATTGGTTGGCAGCCAGCGGGCGGCCAAACTGTTTGCGCTCCATCACGTAGCGGTGCGCGCGCAGCCAGCAGTCTTCGGCCGCACCCAGCGTGCCCCAGGCGATGCCGTAACGGGCCGAGTCGAGGCAAGTGAACGGGCCTTTGAGACCGCGCACCTCGGGGAAGGCGTTTTCTTCCGGGCAAAAAACCTCGTCCATCACGATCTCGCCGGTAATCGACGCACGCAAACCGACCTTGCCATGGATCGCCGGGGCACTCAAGCCCTTGGCGCCTTTGTCCAGCACAAAACCGCGAATCGGTCCCACCTTGCCGCTCTCGGAAACCTCTTTGGCCCAGACCACAAACACATCGGCAATCGGGCTGTTGGAGATCCACATCTTGCTGCCACTGAGCTTGTAGCCGCCTGCCACTTTGTGCGCGCGCGTGGTCATGGAGCCGGGGTCGGAGCCGTGGTCCGGCTCGGTCAGGCCAAAGCAGCCGATCCACTCACCGGTGGCGAGTTTGGGCAGGTATTTTTGGCGCTGCGCCTCGGTGCCAAAATCAAAAATCGGCAGCATCACCAGGGAGCTCTGCACGCTCATCATGGAGCGGTAGCCGCTGTCAACGCGCTCGACTTCGCGTGCAATCAGGCCGTAGGCCACGTAACTCAGACCCGGGCCGCCGTAGGTCTCGGGAATGGTGGGGCCAAGCAGTCCGAGCGCGCCCATCTCACGGAAGATCGAGACATCGGTTTTCTCGGCGCGAAATGCCTCAATCACGCGCGGCTGCAGCTTGTCCTGGCAATACGCGCTGGCGGCGTCGCGCACCATGCGCTCATCATCGCTGAGTTGGCTGCTCAGCAAAAAGGGGTCTTGCCAGTTGAATGCGGCGTGGGCCATGAGGGGTCTCCGGTTAATGAACTTAAATCAATGCTACCGGCAGCGGCAGCAGAAATTTGATGGTAGCCAACGATTAAGCACCGGGCAAGCGAATTTTCGTCACTCAGTTATGCAATTTGCTAATAATTAAACTAATCTTCCGGTTTGAAGGTCGAGCCGAACAATTGATATATTGGCAACCTACCGCTTGTGTGACGTGCGTTAAAAGCTATAAATAACGTAGCAAGTTCCAGACTGGGCATAAAGCATATTGTGTATATTACGCACATCATGCGCAGAAAGATCCCCTCCCTGCAAGCCCTGGCCTGTTTTGAAGCCGCCGCCCGCCACGA
>JADGRK010000337.1 GCA_017880985.1 Rhodoferax sp.
CGCCAAGCGTGCCAGCCTGGTGCTTTGCCTGTGTTGTGCCGTAGCCGCCTGTGGCGGTGGCGCCGTTGACACGCCAGTTGATGGCGCGGCACCTGTGTCGGCCCCGCTGGCAAACGCGGCACCCATGTCCGCACCGCTGGCAAGCGCGGCACCTGTGTCCGCACCGCTGGCAAGCGCGGCACCTGTGTCGGCACCGCTGGCAAGCGCACCACCGGTCCAGGCAGCAGTGCCTGCGTCCCTCATAACCGGCACCGGAATCGACGCCAGTTGCGGATTGAATGGCACCGGCGGCTTCGAGGCGGAAGTGCTGCAGCGAGTCAATGCCTTGCGCGCCGCCGGCGCGGTCTGTGGCACAACGATCTATGCCGCTGCGGCACCGCTGAATTGGAATAATTTGTTACAGCAGGCGGCCACCGGCCATTCAAGCGACATGGCGAAAAACAACTATTTTTCGCACGACAGCCTGGACGGGAATACCTTTGCCCAACGGCTGACGGATGCCGGCTACTACTACAGCGCTGCCGGTGAGAACATTGCTGCAAATGATGCGACCGTGGAGCAGGTCGTGAATCATTGGCTTAACAGCCCCGCGCACTGTGTGAACA
Source organism: Rhodoferax sp. (assembly GCA_017880985.1). Classification (GTDB taxonomy): domain Bacteria; phylum Pseudomonadota; class Gammaproteobacteria; order Burkholderiales; family Burkholderiaceae_C; genus Rhodoferax. Next base: position 606 of record JADGRK010000337.1, read on the forward strand.
TGATGAACCCGATCTATCGTGATATCGCCGTGTCCTGTGTGCGCAGCGATACCGCCACCTACAGCCGCTACTGGACGATGGATCTGGGCCGCTCCTGATTTACACGTTTGCGGCCTCCAGCCACGAGTAAAACTCCCCTTGTCCTACGCCAGGCGTCCGGATATTGGCAAATAATGAAGCATGCAAATCCAAATCAATACTGATCATCGTGTTGAAGGTCATGAGGCACTGGCGGCGTGGGCCACTGGCGAAGTCAAAAGTGCCTTGAGTCATTTCAGCGATCACATCACGCGGGTGGAGGTCCACCTGAGCGACGAGACCGGCCACAAAAGCGGTACCAATGACAAGCGCTGCGTGATGGAAGCCCGCCTCGAACGCCATCAGCCGCTGGCGGTCACGCAGCACGCCGACACCGTGTACCAGGCCGTCACCGGCGCGGCTGAGAAGTTGACCCGATCGATCGGAAGCAGCCTGGGGCGTGCTGCCCGGCCAACCGCGTTGCCAGACTCGCTTGGCTCAGGCGGGGCTGATAGGGCGGATTGACGGTCTGCCCGCTGTCCAGCCCCGGGGCAGGATCATCAATTTGCCAGGAGGGCGCATGGCTACCAGCAACAATGAAAGACTCGCGGTTCTGATCGATGCCGACAACGCGCAGGCGTCGGTGATTCAGGAACTGCTGGCCGAAGTGTCACGCTACGGCACCGCCACCATCAAGCGCGCCTATGGCGACTGGACCACGCAAAACCTCAGAGGCTGGAAGGACCTGCTGCACAAGCTGGCGATCCAGCCGATCCAGCAGTTCGCCTACACCACCGGCAAGAATTCCACCGACGCCTCCCTGATCATCGATGCCATGGACGTGCTGCACGCCGGCAGCGTGGACGGCTTCTGCCTGGTGTCGTCCGACAGCGACTTCACGCGTCTGGCGACGCGCATCCGCGAGGCCGGCCTGGTGGTGTACGGCTTTGGCGAGCGCAAGACGCCCGAGCCCTTTGTGGCCGCCTGCGACAAGTTCATCTACACCGAAATTTTGCGCGCCAAGCCGGAGGAACAGAAGGAGGCAGAGGTCGTGGTTGAGGTTGCCGAGCTTCCCAAACTCAAGCCCATGATCCTCACCGCGCTGGAGGCAACTGCCCGCGACGACGGCTGGTCAACGCTGTCGGCGCTGGGCAGCCAGTTGACCCGGAACCATCCATCGTTTGACCCGCGCAACTATGGCGTGGCCAAGCTCGGCGAGTTGATGCGCAAGCAGGTCTATCTGGAAGTCAAAGAGGTGCCGGTGGGCGACGGCTCCATGCATGTGAACCTGCAGGTTCGGCGCAAGGCGGCGCCTTCAAAAGCCGGTTAGCGCAGCCAGTCCCCGCCCTGTCAAACCGATGCCATTCACACTCACCTGGCAAAACCGGCATACCATCGTGCAACCCCCAACCCAATCAATGGAGACCTGTATGGCTGACCTCAATTTATTTGAAACCTTCCCGCTCGGCAAGCTCACCCTGAGCAATCGCCTGGTGATGAACCCCATGACCCGCTGCCGTGCCGACGCCGCCGGCGTGCCGAACGCGCTGATGGCCGAGTACTACGCCCAGCGCGCCAGCGCCGGCTTGATCATCTCTGAGGGCATTGCCCCGGGCGCCAACGGCAAGGGCTATGCCCGCATACCCGGCCTGTGGAACAGCGCGCAAGTGCAGGCGTGGAAAGGCGTGACCAGCGCCGTGCATGCCAAGGGCGGCAAGATCTTTGCCCAGCTGATGCACTCGGGCCGCGTCAGCCATCCGGCCAACATGCCAGAAGGCAGCAAAATAGTGGCGCCCAGCGCTATTGCCCTGGTCGGGCAGATGTACACCGACAGCCAGGGCTTGCAGGACCACCCCGTGCCCCAGGCCATGACTGAGGCCGACATCGCCCAGGCCAAAGCCGAGTTCGTGCAGGCCGCGAAGAACGCCATAGCAGCCGGGTTTGACGGCGTCGAGCTGCACAGTGCCAACGGCTACTTGCTTGAACAATTCCTCAGCCCCGACACCAATCAGCGCACCGACGGGTGGGGCGGCGGTGTCGAGAAACGCATGCGCTTTGTGCTCGAGGTGGCGCGTGAAGTGGCGGCGGCCATCGGTGGCGACAGGCTGGGCATCCGCCTCTCGCCCTATGGCACCAACTCAGGCATGGGCGCCTACCCCGAGGTGGAGGCAACCTACCTGAGACTGTTGCCCTTGCTGGCTGACGCGGGCCTGGCTTACGTCCACATCGTGGACCACTCCGCCATGGGTGCGCCCGCGCTGCCTGTGGGCTTCAAGCAGGCCCTGCGCAAAGCCTGGCCGCGCACTTTCTTCATCGGCGGCAGTTTCGACCAGGCTTCGGGCCAACAGGCCATGAACGAGGGCTTGACCGACCTGGTCGGTATCGGCCGTGCTTTTCTGGCCAACCCGGATCTGGTGCAACGCTTCAAGAACAACTTGCCACTGACCGCGCCCGATGCCAACACCTTTTTCACGCCAGGCGCCAAGGGTTACACCGACTACCCGGCGGCGATCGCCTGACGCAGCCGCGCGGGCGTCAACGGCAGCCGGAATATGCGCGCTCCGCAGGCATCGAACACCGCGTTGGCGATCACTGCGCCCGTCGGCGTGATCGCGGGTTCCCCGCCGCCCTGCGGTGCAACCGCGTTGTTTTTCACGAGGACGGTCTCGATTCGCGGCACCCAGGAGAAGCGCGGAATATCGTAGCTTTCGAAGTTGCGGTCGAGAATCTCGCCGCCGCGGAAACGCAGCTCTTCGGTGAAGGTGTAGCCGAGCCCCATGGTGATCGCGCCCTCCATCTGCATCTTCGCCCCGTCCGGATTCACGACGATCCCCATGTCCTGTGCGCA
>JADGRK010000338.1 GCA_017880985.1 Rhodoferax sp.
CCGGCCCAGCGTTCCTTTGGGCAATTGCACCTGATGCCACGACAGATGTCGCGCCGCGACCAGCGCCACCACTTCATCGCCAGCCTTGTTGGCCAGCGGCAACAAGGCCAGTGGCACGCGCGACTGCTCGGTCACACCGACACCATCGTCGCTCAACACGTAGTCATACAGAGTCGCCGCCTCGGAGGGCTCGGTCGGGAGAGTGATGATCAGGAGGGTCATAGGGAGGTATTGGCTCGCTTCATTGTAGAACGGCCTCGGGGCTGGCCACCCCACGCTCGCGCCACAGCACTTTCACTTCCATGCCGTCGCGCTGCACCACGGAGAGCTCCTGCACGACCGTCGATTCAAGCCGGAGCTGGCCGCGCACCTCAAAGAAACGCGACGAGACACTGTGCTGCGCTTCGTTGAATTTGGCGTCGCTGTTACCACTGAGTTTGCTGGCGTCGTTGAGCGTCACCAGATGCGTGCTGCTGCGGGCCTCGACCAGACGCTGCGCGTCGGCCTGGCTGAAGGCCTCGACACAGGCGTAAATCACTTCGGCTGGGGCGGTATTGAGGTTGACCGGCGTAGGCACCGGCAAAATAGTGATGAAGGGCCGCAACAACTCAATGCTGGAACGCGACAGCCCGAGCCAGGCCAACTGATCGACCGTCTGCGGCAACAGCGGCGCCGCACCACTGGGCGCCGCACCACTGGGCGCCGCAGCGCTGGCCGCCGGCGCGCTGGCCGCCGGCACGCTGGCGCTCGCGGTGCCTTGCGCCTGGCGCAAGTTTTCGACCAGCGCCGCGAGTTCTCCTTCGGGCAGGCGCAACAGTTCAAACAAACGCGCAAAGGCGATCTGGCTGGGCCCATCGATTTTGCCGCCTTGCACCAGGTTGGTCACATTCAGGCGCGACTGCAAATCGGTAATCTGGCCGGACAAGAACGCGTCCTGCTGGGCATCGGCCTCCAGCACGTCGCTACGGTCAGCCGCCAAAAAGGTGGACAGGCGCGCCTGCGCCAAAGGCACGGCCCAGGGTTCGCCCAAATAGTCGGCGCCGCCTTTGCGGCCATCCTCACGCAGGATCAGACGCGCCCAATCCAGCGACCCGGTCAGCACCCAGGCCGACTGGACGCGCGCCCGCTCGGCCGATTCCACCTCCACGCCGCGCCACTGCTGCCACAGGGAGGATGCCGCCAGCGTGGCCACCAGCACCACGGTCAACATGGCCGTCAGAATGGCGGCGCCGCGCTGGCGCTTCATTTGCCACCCCCGAGGGTCGGACGCACCCAGTCACGCGTGATCGTGCCGCTGATGGCCTGGCCGGCGCTGAGCGTGAGCACCAGTCGCACACCGTCGGGGATGTTGGCTGCGCTCGCCGCCGGGTTGGTGCCGGCGCTGGAGAGGGGGTTGCTCCATGCGTCGCTGCGGTAATAGAAGATTTGCCACTGGTCCAACGCAGCAATGCGCACCTCGCGCGCTCTGGCGTCATCGCTCGGGTTTTGGGCCCACACTGCCGCTTGTTGCCAGGCCAGCTGCAACTGGTCGCGCGTGGTCACCGGGGGCGACAGCCAGCGCAGCCATTGGCCGGCGCCGTCAATGCTTCGCCGGCTCCAGGCGACGACGCGCAACCCCTCACCCGCGCCGCCCGTGCCATTGCGCAAGATGCGCAGGGCGCGACCGTCCCAGTCAATGCTGGCGCTATTGGGCTGACTCGCCATGGCGTCCAGGTCGGCGCCCCACTGCGCCAGGCCGGCCTGCAGCGCCAGTACATCATCGGCGTGCTGATGCATCTGGCTCTGAGCCCGCGTCATGCCGTCCAGACCGCGCCAGCTCAGGGCCGTCATGAGCGCCATCAGGCTGATCGCAATCAGTAGCTCTATCAGCGTGAAACCGCGCCGCGCCCGCGGCCAGCGAGGCTGGGCCATCAATAGCGCCCCACCACGGTGGACAGACGCAGCACCGTGGCTTCGCCATTGAGCACCTGCGCATCAACCCGGCGAAAGTTCGGATTCGGCGTGGGGCGCACCGCCAGCGCGACGTTATAGACCTGACCGCCCTGCTCACAGCTCACGCTGGTGTCGCCCACATCGGGCATTTGCATGGCGAGGCGCACTTTGACCAGTTCATTCTCGGCACAGACATGAGCCAGCAACAGGTCCGACTGGCGCTGCGCGTTGCGCGTCAGGGCGGCGGTGGCCTGCAAGCCCGCGGTCAGGGCAATGGCCACAATGCCGAGCGCCACCAGCACTTCCACCAGCGTAAAACCGTGCTGCCAAAACCTCTTCCCCAAGCGCGCTCTGGTCATTTTCAAGGCACCCTGGGCTGAACGGCGAACGGGCGCACGCCGTCACTGGCCAGACGCACACTCTTGCCAGGTTGACTGCGGGAGACCAGCAGCACCGACTGTGGCTCGATGATCGGCTCGGGGCCGAGCAGCAAAACCGTGGTTTCGTCAACGCTGGTGTCTTGATCGAGCCAGCGCTCAGGTAACTCCGAGTCTGGCAGCTCGGACGGGCTGAGCCCTTCAAAACGAAAACCACCGGGCGTCGCGCGCCAGCGCACTGGCACGCCACTGACGCGTGAGCGCGCGCGCGCTGACTCCAGCAAGGCGGCCAGCCGATCCGCGTCGCGCTCGAGTTGCACCTGACTAGTGTCGCGCAGCGCCAGGCTGACGCCGGCCGAAGCCAGAGCGATGATGGCCACCACCACCAGCAATTCAAGCAGCGTGAAGCCTGCGCTGTAGCGCTGGCCGCAGCGGCTAGGGTTGCCAGCTGCCAATATCGGCATTCTTGCCCTCGCCGCCGGCCTGGCCGTCGGCACCGAAAGACATGACATCGACTTCGCCTTTGACGCCCGGATTGATATAGACATAAGGTTTGCCCCAAGGGTCATTGGGCAACAGGTCAAGGTAAGGCTTCCAGTTTGGTGGCTCCGGCGCGCTGGTGGGTTTGGTCAGCAGCGCCTGCAAGCCTTGCTCGGCCGTGGGATAGCGCTGATTGTCCAGGCGGTAGAGTTTGAGCGCCTGCATCAGGTTATGGACATCGGTCTTGGCCGCCGTGACCCGCGCGTCATCGGCTCGGTCCAGCACATTGGGCACGATCAGTGCGGCCAGCACCCCGATGATCAGCAGCACGACCATCAGTTCGATCAAGGTAAAACCGCTTTGCAAACGGCGACGCAGGCTTGGGGGATTTGTTTTCATGGGTTTGGATCACTTTAATATCGGGTTCGCTTCAATGATAATCCACCCATGCAGACTCAAACGCTTTCCCTTTGGTGGCTACGCATCGTCACTTTCTTGATTGCTGCGCTGGCGGCCGCGAGCGCGGCCTATTGGGTACTGAAGTGGCGTGCCTCGGCGCCGCCGTTGGCAGGCGCTGCCGCGACCTTTGCCGCACCCGCGGCGGCCGATCCGCAAGCGCTGGCGCGTTTGCTGGGAGGCGGTCAAACCCAATTGGTGGCGACGCTGGTGGCGAGTGCCGC
>JADGRK010000339.1 GCA_017880985.1 Rhodoferax sp.
TGCGCGTCGCGGGGTCGATCACCAGGCCATCGAACTCCAGCCGCGCCGCCGCGGAGGCAGAGAAGTTGCTGCGGCGGCGCAGCACGGTTTGCAGCCGGGCCACCAGTTCGCGCGGCTCAAAGGGTTTGGGTACGTAGTCGTCAGCGCCCAGCTCCAGGCCCACCACGCGATCCATCACGTCGCCACGGGCGGTGAGCATGATGATGGGGATGTCGCTCTCTTTGCGGATGGTGCGGCAGAGCTCAAAGCCGTCCATTTCGGGCAGCATGACGTCCAGAATGGCAGCATCAAAGCCGCCCTGGTGCCCGCCCCCACGCAACAGGGCCAGGCCCGCGCTGGGGCGCAGGGCACACTCCAGCACCATGTCAAAGCGCTGAAAGTAGACCGCCAGCGGCGGCCCCAGTTGCGCGTCGTCGTCAATCAGCAGGATGCGATGCATAGGCCATTGTCCCACCCGTCCCCGCGCACGGGGGCTGGTGTCTCACCGGCGCTTCACCCGCGGTGGAACCAGCCGCCGCGGTGCACCATGAAGTCGCGCACTTTCTGCTGCTGGGCCGGATTCAGGCTGTCGTAAAAATCGGCCAGAGCGGCGATGACTTCCGGGCTCTTGCTTTGCAGCACAGTGGTTTTTTCAGTAACAAGGGCCTGCGCACGGACTCTGTCAAATTTGTCGCCTGCCACCAGCGCCTTCACTTCGGCGCGCGGGTCTTTGGTCTGGCCCATCAGGGCTGTGCGTTGTTCATGCAGCTTGTCGGCCAGCACGCTGAGGCGCTGCTTTTGATCAGCATTGAGATCGAGCTTGCTACTCACGCGTTCGATCATCTTGCCGCGGTACTGGGCGGTTTCTTCAGCACTCATGTTGGCACCGAAGCCATGGAGGCGGTGGCCGCAGGCGGTGAGGCCGCCGACCAGGATGGAGGCGCTGAACAGGCCGATCAGGGTTCGTTTGATCCAGGGTTTCATGACATTATTTCCTATTTAAAGAAGGGGTTGGACATCGCCGTCATGATGCCCGGCGCCGGTGGCCGCGTCCTGTCTGCGCGGTATCGGTTTGTTTCGGTTTATTTCAAGCACCTGAGCGCAAACAAGGCAGGAGCATGAGGACTGAGTCCATGGTGGTGAGTTCCGTTTCAGAACATTTCGGTATCGACTTCGCTTTGCGACTGTGCGCTGTAACGCGAGCCGACCACTGTGTTCTGGTTGATGAGGGTGTCGAGTTGGGCCATGACAGCCGGGCTCAATTTCACGTCAACCGCGGCCAGGTCTTCGGCCAGATGCGCCAGGCTGGTGGTGCCAGGGATGGGGATGATGTGCTCACCTCGGTGCAGCAGCCAGGCCAGCGCAAGCTGGGCCGGGGTGCAACCTACCTCGCGTGCCACTGCCAGGTAAGCCGGCAGCAGCTTGAGGTTGGCCGCGTAGTTGGCGGGCTCGAAGCGCGGCATGCCGTGACGGATGTCCTTGGCGTGCAGCGTACCGACGTCGAGCAGCTTGCCCGTGAGGAAAGCGCGCGCCGTTGGACTGAAAGCGACAAAGGCGGTGCCAAGTTCCTTGCAGGTTTGCAGCATGGCAATTTCGGGGTTGCGCGTCCACAGCGAGTACTCGGTCTGCACGGCGGCGATCGGGTGCACGGCGTGGGCCCGGCGCAAAGTGACGGCCGACACTTCGGACAGGCCGATGGCCCGCACCTTGCCGGCACGCACCAGATCGCTCATGGCGCCGACGCTCTCCTCAACGGGCACCTTCTTGTCGAAGCGGTGCAGATAGTAAAGATCGATCACGTCGGTCTGCAGGCGGCGCAGGCTGTCTTCGCAGTTGCGGCGGATGGCCTCGGGCCGGCCGTCGATCACGCGCATGATGCCGTCAGGGAAGGTGACCCCGGCCATGCCACCCTTGCTGGCCAGTGTGATGCGCTGGCGATGCGGTTTCAGAACCCGGCCCACCAGCTCCTCGTTGGCGCCATAGCCGTAGAGGGCGGCGGTGTCGAACATCGTCACGCCGGCATTAAATGCGGCCAGTAGCACGCGCTCGCTCTGCTCGGCTGGTGGCGGCACGTCGTAGGCATAGCTCAGGCTCATGCAGCCCATGCCGATGGCGGAGACTTGGAAGGGACCTAATTTACGCTGTTGCATCTGTAGTTTCCTCGTAGAACGTGAAATGGGGTCAGAGCACATCGCCGCTGTGCGGCGAGTGATCCGACCCCAATTCACTTTCGGATCATCGACCCAATTGTGCCGCGTCAGGCGTTGAGTTGCTGCTCGAGATCATGCAGCACCTGATAGCACGGCAGCACATTGGCCACGCTGGCATTGGGCTCGCGGCCTTCGCGGATGGCGGCGAAGAATTCGCGGTCTTGCAGTTCGATCCCGTTCATGGAGACATCCACTTTCGACACGTCGATTTTTTCTTCCTTGCCGTTAAACAGGTCATCGTAACGTGCGGTGTAGGTGGCGCTGTCACCGATGTAGCGGAAGAAAGTGCCCAGCGGGCCGTCGTTGTTGAACGAAAGCGAGAGCGTGCAGATGGCACCGTTGGCGGTTTTGAGTTGAATACTCATGTCCATGGCAATGCCCAGCACCGGATGGATCGGACCCTGGATGGCATTGGCTTTCACGATCGGGCTGCCGCACTGGTAAGCGAACAAATCCACCGTGTGGGCAGCGTGGTGCCACAGCAAGTGGTCGGTCCAGCTACGGGCCTGGCCCAGCGCGTTCATGTTGCTGCGGCGAAAGAAATAGGTTTGCACATCCATTTGCTGAATGTTGAACTTGCCCGCGGCAATTTGCTTGTGCACGTACTGGTGGCTGGGGTTGAAGCGGCGGGTGTGGCCGCACATCGCCACCAGGCCGGTCTGCTCCTGAATGGCAGCCACTTCCAGAGCCCCTCTGAGGGTATCGGCCAGTGGGATTTCCACCTGCACGTGCTTGCCGGCCTTCAGGCAAGCGATGCTTTGCGCGGCGTGCATCTGGGTCGGCGTGCACAGGATGACAGCGTCCACCTCTTTCAACGCCAAACTGTGTTCAAGATGGGTGGTGACATGACCAATGCCGTACTTGGCAGCGACTTCTTTCGTCTTCTCCAGATCGCGGCTGATCAGCGAGACGACTTCCACGCCGTCGATGTTCTTGATGCCGTCGAGGTGTTTGATGCCGAAGGCACCAGCGCCGGCGAGGGCGACTTTGATACTCATATTGTTCTCCTTAAATCAGTTGGGGACAGAGCTTGCGGCTTCGCCACTGCGGTCTGTCCCGCCACAATCGGTTGAGGACAGAGCTTGCCTGCTACGCAGGCTGCGGTCTGTCCCACAATATCTTAGGAATTCTCCAGAATCAAGTGGCCCACGGCCGTGTTGGATGCAGGCACGTGATAGAAGCGATGTGCCACCTTCGGGTGCTTGCCGCCGGCCACGTCGGCCATGGCGCCACGGGCGATCAGCCACATTACCAGCTCAATGCCTTCCGAACCGGCTTC
>JADGRK010000043.1 GCA_017880985.1 Rhodoferax sp.
TTGTGTCACAAAGGATGGAGGATGTACATTAACACTTATTCAGACAGGGGAAGATTATACAAAAGACCGTATTTGTTTGGCCAAGTTTTCAGCGGTTGGAGAACTAGAATGGAAAAAATGTTACAATAGTCTGGATTCGTTGGGAGGGAATGAAGACTGTGACAATTTAATTCTTACTCCCGATAACGGATTCCTGATAACCGGTTGGTGCTATTATACAAATCCTTCTGGCACACTTAATTGGTTGCACCCTTATTATATTAAGACAGATTCACTGGGAAATTTTGAATGGGAAACAGTTGCGAATAAGGAATCTGACAGTTTAGGTGGAGAGGCATGGCAAACTTCAGTTAATCCTTCATGTCAATTTTATTATTCTTCGATTAGCCGTTATCATCATGCTTCTTCAAATAATGGAAATTCACCCGGATTGCTTAAAATGAATATGCAGGGAGAAATCGTTAACATTTATGAACTAGCAGAACTTGGAGAAATAGGCAAATTATGGGATGCAAGGTTTTTGAATGATTCCCTCTTAGCAGCATCGGCAAGCTGGGGCGACCCTGATTTTAATTCACCTATGGCTGTAATTATTGATACTCTAGGTAATATCAAAAAAGAGAGCTTTTTGCTTGATAACAGTTACATGAGTTATGTTAGGCCAACATATGACAGGAAAATCCTTTTCTATACCGAAGATTTTAATCCTCAAACAGAAGATTTTAGTGTCTCTCTCTTTAAGCTCAACCAGAACCTCGAAGACGACACTATCTACACCCGGCCATTCACATACGACAGTCTATGCCCCTACCAGATCGTTTCGGATACCATTGTGCCGTATGATTGCGGGCTGATTGTCGGCGTGGAGGAGCCGGGAGGCGGGGAAGCGGGGAAGCAGGGAGGCATGGAGATTTGGCCCAATCCGGCGAGGGATCAGCTTCATGTACGATTGAACATGGACAGCTTGTCCGCCTCCTGGCGGAATGGACGATTGAACAGTAATTTGACATTGGTCATTTATGATATTTTCGGGAGAGAAGTGCAAACTGAAATGATCTCCTCCACCCGGGAGGGGGGAGGCCGGGAGGGGGGCTGGAACTGGCAGATCAATGTCGAAAGCTTTCCGCCAGGGGTATATATCGTTATACTTAAAGATGGCCTTAACATTTTCGAAAGCAGGAAGTTTGTCATGGTCCGCTAAAGTGCTGTTGGACAAGTTTTTCACTTTTCACTCTTCATTATTCTACATTTGCACCAAACTTAAATCATGAAAGAAGAATACTTCAATTCTTCAACCCTGGAGAAATCTGTCGATAAGTTGATGGCCGAACTCACCGGCGAGAATTACCGCCCAAAACCCTGGAAACTGCATACAGGTAAAGCAGCTTTGCTGGTCCTCGATATGCAGAACTATTTCCTCGACCCGGCTTCACATGCGTTCACCCCTTCTGCGCCGGCCATTTTGCGCGCCATTGGCTGCGAAGTGACTGAACTCTACAGCGAGGTGGACGGCAATTTCCCCAACCACCACCCGGACCCGAGCAAGCCCGAGAACCTGCGCGATTTGATGGCCGCTTTGAAGGCGGGTGACGCCGAAATTGGCCTGGCCTTTGATGGCGACGGCGACCGGCTCGGCATCGTCACCAAAGGCGGCAACAACATCTTCCCGGATCGGCAATTGATGTTGTTCGCGCAAGACGTGCTCAGCCGCGTGCCCGGCGGCACGATTGTGTTTGACGTCAAATGTTCACAGCGTCTGGCACCCGCCATTGTGGCCGCTGGGGGCGTGCCGCTGATGTACAAGACCGGGCATTCGCTGATCAAAGCCAAAATGAGAGAGATCAACTCGCCATTGGGCGGCGAGATGAGCGGCCATATTTTCTTTAAAGAGCGCTGGTATGGTTTTGACGACGGCACTTATGCCGCTTGCCGCCTGTTGGAAATCCTGAGCCGTTCAGCCGATGGCAATGCGGTGCTGGACGCGCTGCCAACAAGTTTTTCCACGCCCGAACTGAACGTCAAATGCGCTGAGGGCGAGCAGCACACACGGGTCGCCCAACTGCTGCAGATCGCGGCGCAGGCCGTCAGCGGCAGCGGTGTCGCAAGTGCCGCAGGCGTCAGCACCCTGTTTGAGGCCATCAAGGTCGGTGCCAAGGTCTGCACCATTGATGGTCTGCGGGTGGACTGGAGCGATGGCTTTGGACTGATTCGCGCCTCCAACACCACGCCGGTGCTGGTCCTGCGTTTTGAGGGGCAAACACCGGCAGCGCTGCAACGCATCCAGGACACCATGTTGCGTCTGCTGCGCAGCGTCAAACCCGGCGCCGTCGTGGATCAGGCGGCGCATTGAGTGCCGCCGGGCCGTCCCAAGGCGCGAAGGCCCCTTTGGGCGGCAGCGAAGCACACATAGTGGCGAGCGTGGGGGCACAGGTTTGAAGATTCTGATCGTCAAGCTGTCCTCACTTGGCGATGTGGTGCACGCCATGCCGGCGGTTCAGGACATCCGAGGCGCCCTGCCCCAGGCGCAGATTGACTGGGTGGTGGAGCGCAGCTTTGCGCCACTGGTGCGTCGCTGCGCCGGTGTGAACCGTGTCATTGCATGTGAGTTGCGGCGCTGGAGAGAGTCGCCCCTGTCTCGCCAGACACGCAGCGACTGGCGCAGTTTCAAGATCGAGCTGCAAAGTGATCACTACGACGCGGTGATCGACTTGCAGGGATTGACCAAGTCAGCGCTCATTTCATGGCTGGCGCGGCTGACCCCAACCGGCAGACGCTACGGCTTGGCCAATCAAACCGAAGGCTCCAGTTATGAAGCGCCCACTCGCTGGGCGGCGGACGTGGCGCTGGCCGTGCCCCCGCATAGCCATGCCGTGACGCGGTCCCGTGTGGTGTGCGCCCAGGCGCTCCACTACGAAGCGCCAGAGTTATGGTCTTTTGGGCTGCTAGCCCCCGCTGCTAGTGCGCAAACAGCTATTAGCAATATAGCGTCCAAGAGCGCAAACCGGAACCACGTGGTGGCGCTGGTGCATGGCACGTCGCGCGCTGACAAGCAGTGGCCGATGGCCCATTGGATTGCATTGGGTCAGCGTCTCAATGCCCATGGCTACGCAGTGGCCCTGGCGCATGGCAGCGAGGCAGAGCAACAGCGCTCGCAGGAAATTGCCAGCGCTCTGGCCAACGCCGTGGTCTGGCCACGCTTGGCTCTGGATGCCCTGGCCGATGCGCTGGCCAGTTGCGCCGGTGTCATCGGCGTGGACAGCGGCTTGAGCCACATCGCCGCGGCGCTGGACTTGCCGCAGGTGCAGATCTATAACTTTGACAGCGCCTGGCGCACCGGGCCGCTCAACGCTGCACACCAGTGCAGCGTCTTCGCTCGGCCAACCCCCTCGGTGGATGCGGTCTGGCAGGCCTGGCAGATGGTTTGCAGAGCGGCTGCGATTGAGTCGGCATGATGCGCTGGCTGTATTGCCTTGCGATGTGGCTGGCACAGCCGTTATTGCGCCGCCGGTTGGCGCGACGCGGCGCGCAGGAGCCCGGTTACCTTGAGGCCGTGCAGGAGCGCTTTGGCCATTACACGACCGCACCGCCAGCGCCAGACGGCAACACGCTCTGGCTGCATGCCGTGTCGCTCGGAGAGACGCGCGCTGCGGCGGTGCTGGTGGCGCGTTTGCGCCAGCGCCTGCCCGCGATGCGCCTGTTGCTCACGCACGGCACTGCCACCGGCCGCGCCGAAGGTGCCAGGCTGCTGCGTGATGGCGACCTGCAAGTCTGGCAGCCGTGGGACACGCCCGCCAATGTGCAGCGTTTTCTGGATCACTTCCAGCCGCGTATCGGCATTCTGATGGAAACCGAGATCTGGCCCAATCTGGTTCATGCTTGCCAGCGCCGCGGCGTGCCGCTGGTACTGGCCAATGCGCGCCTGAGCGAAAAGTCGTTGCGCTGGGCCCAACGACTGGCCTGGCTGGCGCGCCCGGCCTATCGGGACTTAAGCGCCATCTGGGCCCAGACGCAGACCGATGCGGCACGCTTTGCCGAACTCGGCGTCAAGGTGCAAGGGGTTTTTGGCAACATCAAGTTTGACGCCACGCCCAATGCAGACCAGCTCGCCCGCGGCCGCGCATGGCACCACAAAATCGGCCGCCCGGTCGTCCTGCTGGCCAGCTCGCGTGCCGGAGAAGAGGCTGCCCTGCTCCAGATATTGGAGTCATTTAGGGCTCCAGCCCCCGTCGATAGTTCGCGAGGGGCTATTTATTCAATAGCAAATGAGGTGCAATGGCTGATCGTGCCACGCCATCCGCAACGCTTTGACGCAGTGGCCGCGCTGATCAAGGCCCATGGATTCAGGGTCTCACGGCGCAGCGACTGGGGTGACGCTGTACCCGCAGCCCCAGGGCCAGCGAGCCCTGCAATCTGGCTCGGCGACTCGCTCGGGGAAATGGCGCTCTACTACGGTCTGGCCGACCTGGCCTTGTTGGGTGGCAGCTTCGAGCCGCTCGGTGGGCAAAACCTGATTGAGGCGGCCGCCTGCGGCTGCCCGCTGCTGATGGGCCCGCACACCTTCAATTTTGCCGAGGCGGCAGAACTGGCACAGGCGAGCGGTGCGGCACTGCGCGTGGGCAGCCTGGCTGATGCCGTCGCCAATGCTTGCTCCCTAACCCGCAACGCTGACCGATTGCAGGCCGCGCGCCAGGCCGCCATTGCCTTTGCGGAAACGCACCGGGGCGCCACCGAGCGTTTGACGCAGGGCCTTGAGCAACTGCTGGCCGGCGACGGCTCCAGACCAAACTGAATGCAGACCACCTCATGTTTATCGCTTCAAAATTGCTCTCGTTTGCAACCCAGCCACTGGCCTGGGTGGCGCTGCTGCTGTTGGGCGCGCTGCTGGGCCTGACGCTTCGACGCAAGGGCGGACTGAGACTGGGTTGGGCCGCTTTGGTCCTGTTGATGATGCTGGGCTGGGAGCCGTTGCCTGATGCCTTGTTGCGTCAGCTTGAAGCCCAGTATCCAGAGCAGTCCGCGCACGGCTCACTGCAAACGTTCGTTGGCGTCGTGGTGCTGGGCGGGGCGCTGGAGCCCGCCTACGTGTGGCAGGGGCACAATCAGCCAGCGCTCAACGATGCCGCAGAACGCATGACTGAAGCCGTGCACCTGCTGCAACAGGAGCCGCATCTGCGGCTGCTGTTTACCGGTGGCGAAGGCGAATTGTTTGCTGACGGTGCCAGCGAAGCCGAACGCGCCAAAATTTTCTTCGAGCGCATGGGCGTTGACCGGCAGCGCGTGCGGTACGAGTCGGCTTCGCACACCACCTATGAGAATGCCGTTTTGAGTGCCCGCCTGCCCGGCGTCAATCCAGCCCAGCCCTGGCTGCTGTTGACCTCAGCCTGGCACATGCCACGTGCGCTGGCGACCTTTCGCAAAGCCGGCTGGAGCGTGACGCCGTACCCGGTGGACTTTCGCGCTGGTAGCCAGACACCCTGGAGCCAATATTCAATGCTGCGTGGCAGCAACAAATGGCAGGTGGTTTTGCATGAGTGGATGGGTCTGCTGGCCTACCGCCTGAGCGGGCAAGCCTGAGACTGAGACTGAGACTCAGACTCGGCCCGACTGCTGCCATAATTCTCCGATTCACGTTCAGGGAAACAAGATGTCATGCCCACCCGCTGAGCTTCAGAAAAAGAACGACGAGCTGCACCAGAAATGGCAAGCCTATAGCGCGTCACCACGCTTTGAATTATTCGTCGAGTTCGCGGTTTGTCTGTCGAGTTTTTCCGATTTTTTGCAGGCCAATGGTTTGTCCGGACTGAAGCAGATGTCACACCGCCTGGAGCAGCGGGTACTAACGTTGTTTGATGAGGCAGACCAGCAACCGGTTCCAGCCGCAACCCTGACCGATTTATGCCATCAGATGGAAGAGCTTGGCGCGCGCGTCGAGCTCTTTATTGGCAGCAATGCGCGCCCGATTGAACAACGGCGCGAACCCGACGCAGCCGGGAGTGCTTCGGGCCTGAGCCTGAGCCCGACCCACCGGGTCTGGTTTGTCAGCAACAGCGCCAGTCAGTGGCGCGCCCTGATGACGCAGCTTGAGTACTTCAGCATTGCGGCCGAGATTTACCGCTGGCAAGGGCTGCCCACAGAGGCCGATGAGCCGGCGATTTTGTTGCTTGACATGCAGGACGAGACGCTGCCGCAGGCGTGTGAGCAGATCCTGGCTTTGCGCAAGCGCTTCTCCGCCAGCAAGCTGATCGCCCACACGTCCCAGACGGCCTTCAACCAGCTCAAAGAGATGTTGCGCTCGGGTTGCGACTTCTGCTTTGCACAGAGCACGCCGGAGGCAGTGATTCTGGCCCGGATCATCGATTTGTGCAGCAACGAAGAAGAACCACCCTACCGCGTGCTGGTGGTGGAGGATTCACTCACCGCCAGCATGTCGATTCAACGCACGCTTAAGCAAAACGGTATGGATTCGCTCGCCGTCACCAAGCCCGCCGAGATTCTCGATGGGCTGCGCCGCTTTGAGCCGGACCTGATTCTGATGGACATGTACATGCCGGACTGCACCGGGGTGGAAGCCACGCGCGTGATTCGCCAGCACGCCGAGTTTTTGTCCACGCCCGTCATCTATTTGTCGGGCGACGGCGATATGGCACTGCAAGTCGATGCGCTGCGCCTGGGCGGCGAGTATTTCCTGACCAAGCCGTTCAATCCGGTCTTCCTCAACGCGGTGGTCAAAAGCAAGATCGAACGCTACCGGGCACTGCGCCGCTCGATGCACAACGATGGTCTGACCGGTTTGCTCAACCACCGCACGGTCAAGGAAAGGCTGGCCGCAGCCGTCATCGCCGCCAACAGCAGCAGCAGTCCGCTGGCGGTTGCAATGATTGACATTGACTATTTCAAGACGGTCAATGACAGCTACGGTCACCCGATGGGCGACCAGGTGCTGCAAAGTCTGGCCTGGCTCTTGAAGCGGCGCGTGCGCAAGACCGATCTGGTGGGTCGCTACGGTGGTGAAGAGTTTTTGGTGATTTTGCCGGGCTCCGATACCAATCAGGCGTTTGAGGTGCTGGACCGCATCCGGCGCGATTTCAGTTTCATCAAATATCCGTTCAAGGACACCTGGTTTGAAACCACGTTTTCTGCCGGCGTGGCCCAGTTCCCGAGCACAAGCGACCCAGAGGCCCTGATCAAGCAAGCCGACGAAGCGCTGTACGAGGCCAAGCAAGGCGGGCGCAATTGCATCATCACGCGCGGTTGAATCACGGCGCAAGCGGCCTTTCCAGCCGACTTGCCAGCA
Organism: Rhodoferax sp.; assembly: GCA_017880985.1. GTDB lineage: Bacteria > Pseudomonadota > Gammaproteobacteria > Burkholderiales > Burkholderiaceae_C > Rhodoferax. The sequence goes on from JADGRK010000043.1 coordinate 7,295, forward strand.
CCTTGTCAATGCGTCGGCCGTCGAGATCGAGCACTTCAAAGCGCCAGTCGGCACAATCGATGTGCTCCGCGACTTCGGGCAGATGGCCCGAGACCGACATCAGCAAACCCGCCACCGTGTTGTAGCGACCACGGTCTTCCTCAGGCAAGTCATCAATCTCCAGGCGCACTTTGAGCTCGCCCACCGGCATCAAGCCGTCCAGCAGCCAGGAGCCATCTTCACGCTGCGTGGCCCAGGCTTCGGTCTGCACCCCCGGATGTAACTCGCCCGTAATCGCCTCCAGCAAGTCACGTGGCGTCAGCAAACCCTGCACCACACCATATTCATCCACCACCAGCACAAAGCGACCGGCCTTGGCTCGAAACTGCTCCAGCAACTCCATGCCGCTCAAGGTCTCGGGTACAAATGTGGCTGGCGTGACAAACGCCTCAATCGTACCGGGCGTGTCAGTGCCCAGTTCCAGCAGTCGGGCGATGCTGATCTTGCCGACCACCTCATCGAGCGAGTCACGGCACACCGGGTACCAGGAATGGGCGCCTTTGCGGCCGCCGGTGCCGGCCTTGGTCAAACTCTCCGCTACGCTGCTGCTCGCGTCCAGCCATTCCACATCGGTGCGCGGCACCATCAGCGAGGGCAATGGCCGGTCGTCAAGCTGAAACACGTTTTGCACCATCTGATGCTCATGCTGTTCGATCACACCCGCATCAACGCCCTCCTCCAGACTGGCACTGATTTCTGCCTCGGTCACGGTGCGCAAGGCGTTGGTGTCAATGCGCAGCAATTTCAGCACTGCGGCCGTGGTGCCAGAGAGCAATTTCACAAACGGCCCGGCCGCCGTAGCCAGCCAAAGCATCGGGCGCGCCACCCAGCGTGCCACCGGCTCCGGGTACAACTGACCAATGCGCTTGGGTACCAGTTCGCCAAAGATAATTGTGGTGAAGGTAATCAGCGTGACCACCATGGCGGTGGCTGAAATAGCAGCTGCTTTGTCAGACACGCCAAAGCCATGCAACCAGGCCGCCACACCTGCGCTGAAGGCGGACTCACCGACAATGCCATTGAGCACACCAATCGAAGTAATGCCGACCTGCACCGTGGACAAAAATTGATTTGGGTTGCCCAGCAACACCAGCGCCGCCTGTGCCCCTTTGTCACCATCTTCGGCCATGGCATTGAGCCGCACTTTGCGACTCGCCGCCAGCGCCAGCTCTGACATGGCAAAGACACCGTTGAGCAGCGTTAAGAAGACAATCAGCAAAAATTCCATGAATCAGACACGACAATCAACACCATGGCACTTTACTTGATTGGCGACGTGCAGGGTTGCGACAGCGCCTTGCAGCGGCTGCTGGATGAAATTTCTTTCTCCGCCAGCCGCGACACACTCTACCTGCTGGGCGACCTGGTCAACCGTGGGCCCGACTCGCTCGGGGTACTGCGGCGCCTGATGGGCTACGCTGCGGCGGCTCAATGCCTGCTGGGCAACCATGACCTGCATCTGTTGGCGGTTGCCCACGGCGCGCGCAAGTTGGGCCGCAAAGACACACTGCAAGGCATTCTGGAGGCGCCCGACCGGGGTGCAATGCTGGAATGGCTGCGTGGGCAACGCCTGGCGATTCTCGAAAATGTTCAGGGTCATGAGGTGTTGATGGTACATGCCGGTGTTTTGCCTGCGTGGACAGCTGCTAAAACTCTAGCGTTGGCAAACGAAGTGGGGGCCGCTTTGCAAGCCCCTGACGTGGGCGATTTTCTGCGCCAGATGTATGGTGATGAGCCAGCCATGTGGCACGACGCACTGACTGGCACGGCGCGGCTGCGCGTGATCGTCAACGCGCTGACCCGGCTGCGTTTTTGTAATGCCGACGGACGCATGGAATTTGACACCAAAGAAGGTGCCAGCGCGGCACCCAGTGGTTACCAACCCTGGTTTGATGTGCCGGGCCGCCAAACGGCCCATGTGACCGTGGCGTTGTGTCACTGGTCCACACTGGGCTGGCTGGGGCGCAGCGATGTACTGGCGCTCGATACTGGCTGCGTTTGGGGTGGCTGCTTGAGTGCGGTGCGGCTGGCAGACTGCGGCGCAAGCCTTGCGCCGCCAATCATCCAGGTGAAATGCGAGCAGGCGCAAAAACCGGGCTGAAGGTCCGTCCCGCCAGTCTCAGGCTGACTGGAACAGCGCGGCCACTTTGCGCTTGGACTTGATGTTGGCTGAGATGCTGCGGGCGCCGTGGTGTCCCGGTGCCGCTTCCCACGAGGGAGCCGCCTCTGCAGCCGCTGCCGGTTCGTAAGGTCGCTCAAAGAAGGGATCGCGCGGCGCAGCGGCTGGACGCCCGTAATCACGCGGTGACGGACGTTCCGGCCGGGCAAACTGACCTTCTCGCGCCACGTCCCGCAGCGAACCGGACCGATGACCGCGGCGGGTGTCATCCGGCACCTCCTGGGCATACATGCGATGACCGTCATTGATGCGCCCTTGTTTACGGATGTCAGGCACGTCTTCGTCAAACTCAACCGCCTCCAACTCAATTTTGGATTTAAGCAGCTTTTCAAGATCGGCGACCAGACGGGCATCGCTTCTGGCGACAAAACTCACCGCCAGACCCAAGGCACCGGCACGCCCGGTACGCCCAATGCGGTGGATGTAGTCTTCGGCGTTAAAAGGGATGTCAAAGTTGAACACGGCGGGCACATCCTTGATGTCGAGACCGCGCGCCGCCACATCGGTGCAGACCAGCAAATCGACCTCACCATTTTTGAAGGACTCAAGTGCCTTGAGACGCTCGTCCTGGCTCTTGTCACCGTGCAGCGCGGTGGTTTTCAGGCCTTCATGTTCGAGCGACCGGGCCAGCCGGGCGCAACCCAGTTTGCTGTTGACAAACACAAAGGCCTGCTTCAATTGGCGTGATTTGAGGATCTGATGCAAAGCGTGGCGCTTGTCATCACCCTCCACACTGTAAAAATGCTGCTCCACGGTGGAAGCCGCGGCGTTGGAACGGGCCACCTCAATCGTCACCGGGTCTTGTAGGTAGCTGCTGGCCAGGCGCTTGATCTCGGAGGAGAACGTAGCGGAAAACAGCAACGTGGTGCGCTGCTTGGGCAGATAGCTCAGAATACGTTGCAGGTCGGGCAAAAAGCCGATGTCAAGCATGCGGTCAGCCTCATCCAGCACCACATACTCGACTTGATTGAGCACCGCGTTCTTCGCTTCGATATGGTCCAGCAACCGTCCAGGCGTGGCCACCAGCACTTCAACGCCCTTTTTCAGCTCAAGCGTCTGGGGCTTCATATCGATCCCGCCAAACACGACCGCGCTGCGCAATTGCGTGTATTTGGCGTAATCCTTGATGGCTTGCGCCACCTGGTCGGCCAGTTCGCGCGTGGGCAACAGCACCAGGGCGCGTACCGGGTGGCGCGCTGGCGACATCGATGCGTTTTCGTGCTTGAGCATGCGCTGTAGCAGGGGTAAGGCAAAAGCGGCGGTCTTGCCGGTACCCGTTTGCGCAGCGCCCATCACGTCACGGCCCTGTAACACCACGGGAATGGCCTGCGCCTGGATCGGAGTCATGGACTCATAGCCCATCTCGGCCACAGCGCGGGCCAGCGGGGCTGCCAGTTGCAATTGAGCAAAGGCCATGGGAAGGGTATCGGGGGTCAATTCAAGAGAAAAATCAGAATTCAAATCGGTCATGCAAGCCAACGTTCAAGTGCTATCGATCCGATAGCTGATCATGCCCAAAGTCTATGGGCAGCCGACTGATTATCCCAGAAATTACAAAACACGGGCAGAAAACGTGTCACAGCGCTTGACACTGCCATTTTTCAGCCCCATGTCAAACCAACGCTGGCGCTGGGCGCTGGTGCCGTGCGTGAAGCTCTCCGGCACCACCTGGCCACCACTGGAGCGCTGCAGCGCGTCGTCACCAATCTTGGCCGCGGCATTCATGGCTTCTTCCACATCGCCCTGCTCCAGCAACTGGCGTGCCGCCTGTGCGTGGTTGGCCCAGACGCCGGCAAAGCAGTCGGCCTGCAATTCGAGGCGCACGCTCAAGGCGTTGTACTGGGCCTGGCTGACACGACCCCGCCTCTGATCCATCTGGGCGCTGATGCCGAGCAGGTTTTGCACGTGGTGGCCCACCTCATGGGCAATCACGTAGGCCTGGGCAAAGTCGCCGGGCGCACCCAGCCGCTTTTTCAAGGTCTCGTAAAACCCGAGGTCGATATACACTTTTTGATCGCTCGGACAATAAAACGGCCCCATCGCAGCCTGGCCCTGCCCGCATGCGGTGGCGGTGGCACCGCGGAACAGTACCAGCTTGGGCTCCGTGTAGGTGGTGCCACCCTGGGAGAAAATGTCCTTCCAGACATCTTCGGTGTCGGCCAGCACGGTGGACACAAACGCGGCCATGTGGTCATCGGCTGGCGGCTTGTGCGCGGGTGCGGACTGGGTTTGCGGCGCCGGGCTGCCA
>JADGRK010000044.1 GCA_017880985.1 Rhodoferax sp.
CAGGTATCAAGTCGCGAAAACTCTCGGTCACGGTCATCAGCGTCTTGCGCGCTGCTTCCTTCGCAATCGAGCATTGCCGCTCGCCGAGACTACCGGGGTTGAAAAATTCCCACCCCTGTCATGCATTGAGGCAGGATTTTACAATTGGCTAAACAGATAAAAACCGGCACCACCGAACAAGGCTCCGACAGCGCTGATGACCCAAGTCGTTCTGCGGGTCAGAAAACGACGGATGAATAAGCCAGTGATTACACCTCCAAAGTGCAATGCGGCAGAGGTCAATAGGAAGCCCGCAGCGTAGGTGGCAAAACCATTTTCAGGTGTTTCAGCGCCGTGCGCCAAGCCGTGCAGCGATGCCGCCAAAGCCACCATGCCAAGCCCCAGAGGGATTGGCAATTTCTGACGGGTAAGTACCAGCATGGCGCCGAATAACACGACGCTGAGCGAAATCAGGTGTTCGAGAAACGGAACAGTCAGACCCGTGGCGCCGAGCGCCGCACCGAAAATCAGGAACAGCATGAATGCGGCCGGCCCCCACCAAGCCTTGTTGGCAGGCAGCGCGGACACGGACCAAATACCTACTGCCAACATGGCCAGCAGGTGATCAAGTCCAAAAGGGTGAATCAGTCCTTCGGCGAAGCCAGAGGTGCCATGGCCGGTGTGAGCCTGCGCCAAGCCAGCCGCCAGCGCCAGCGCGCCAATGCCAATACTGCGAATTGATTTGTGGCAGAACGATTTCATTTGAGGTCTCCTAAATTTGGTTGTAGAAATTTAGCATACAAGATTCATGCCCGTACTTGACCGTTAATGAACGCCAGTGAAGACAGCGCTGGCCGAACGTCGTGCGGATTAAACTGATTCAAAAACTGGTTATCGAACTGCTTATTTGGTAACCATTGCATGCTGCAGATGATGCTGTGAAATGGGGGTAAACCCTTAAATCTTGACCCGATAACCCGCCGCGCAAGGCTGGCGCGCAAATTGCGATAGTCCTCTCGATCAGGCTTGGACATGGCCTGACTTTAAGAGGAGACAAGCCATGAACCGTATGAACGAGATTTTTGATCTGAGCCGCGATGCTTTGCACGGTATCGAACAGCGTCTGGGGATGTCAAGGCGCGACTATCTGCAATTTTGTTCCACGCTGGCCGTGACCATGGGACTGCCCAAAGGCGCTGACGCAGCGGTTGCCACGGCAATAGAGACGGCCAAACGGCCGTCAGTGATCTGGCTGCATTTTCAGGAGTGCACCGGTTGCTCCGAGTCACTATTGCGGGCCGAGCATCCAACGCTGGAGAAGCTGATTCTGGATGTGATTTCGCTGGACTACCATGAGACTTTGATGGCTGCTTCAGGCCACCAGGCGGAAGCGGCCCGAAAGGACGCGATGGCTGCCAACAAGGGCAAATACGTGCTGGTGGTCGAAGGTGCGATTCCGGTCAAGGACAATGGAATTTACTGCAAGATTGGTGGCCACAAAGCGACTGATCTGGTCAAGGAGTGTGCGGCCGACGCCGCAGCCGTGATTGCCATTGGCTCCTGCGCCTCCTGGGGTGGAATGCCTTCTACCGGCCCCAATCCCACCGGCGCCTCCAGCGTTGCCGAAGTATTGGGTAAACCGGTGGTAACGATTCCCGGTTGTCCGCCAAATCCCTACAATTTTCTTGCCACCGTAGTTCACTTTCTGACCTTCGGCAAGCTGCCCGACGTAGATAAACTGGGGCGCCCCAAATTTGCCTACTCACGCTTGATTCATGAAAACTGCGAACGTCGTGCGCACTTCGATGCCGGTCGGTTTGCGATGGAGTTTGGCGATGAGGGACATCGCAAGGGTTATTGCCTCTACAGGCTGGGTTGCAAGGGGCCAGAAACTTATGCCAACTGCTCAACCATAGGGTTTGGTGACGCGGGCGAGAACAACTGGCCGGTCGGCTGTGGCCACCCGTGCATCGGTTGTTCCGAGAAGGGCGTGGGCTTTACCAAGCCGATTCATCAGGTCGCCCAAATGCTCAACGTGACACCGCCGCTGCAATATGCGCGGATTGTGGAACAGCAGGGCAAGGGCGCCTCATTTGCGTCGGCAGCTGCCATTGCAGCGCTGGCTGGGGCAGCCGCCGGGGCCGCAGTGATGCTGACCCGCAATCTTGGCTTATCACACGCGGCAGAGGAGGCCGAGCGCGCCAAAGCCGAAAGCAAGTCCAAAGACCCGGCGCAGGTGTAATCATGGACACCCGTCGTCATTTCCTCAAAGGGGTTCTCGCAAGCGGCGCGGCGATCACCACCGCAGCGGTGGCGCCACCTGTCTGTGCGCGGGAAACCCACAATCGACCGGCCGACGCGCTGGGTCTGCTGTACGACGCTACGCTGTGCGTTGGCTGCAAGGCTTGTCTTACCGCCTGCAAAACGGCCAATGGGCTTGCGCCAGAGTTTTCTACCGCGGATCATCTGTGGGATACGCCGCTCGATACCTCGGCGTATACCTTCAATCTGATCAAAATGTACCGCAATGGCACAATGGAAACCAAGGATGCGGAAGTCAACGGCTACGCCTTCATGCAGACATCCTGCATGCATTGCGCCGACCCATCCTGCGTGTCGGCTTGCCCGGTTTCGGCAATGACGAAGGACCCGGTCACCGGGATCGTGGCATATGACCCCGATGCTTGCGTTGGTTGCCGCTATTGCGTGGTTGCCTGCCCGTTTGGCATTCCCAAATATCAATATGACTCGCCGACCGGCAAGATCGGCAAGTGCGAGTTGTGCCGCCATCGTTACAAGGACGGTCACTATTCGGCCTGCGCCGAGGTTTGCCCGACCGGTGCCACGCTCTATGGCAAAAGCTCCGACCTGCTGGCCGAGGCGAAGCGTCGAATTGCCCTCAAGCCGGGCAGCCTGACGCGCTATCCGCGCGGCAGGATCAGCGGTCCGGACCAGAGCTACGAAGCGCCAGTCGGCAAATACCTCCAGCATGTGTATGGAGAAAAAGAGTACGGTGGCACACAGGTTTTGAAACTCTCGGGGGTCGCGTTTGACAAGGTGGGTATGCCAAACCTGCCGCCCACATCGTCGGCAGCAACGTCCGAGACCATTCAGCATTCGTTGTACGGCGGCATGCTGATGCCAATTGCGGTACTGGGGGTATTGGGTTTCATCGCCAAGAGAAACGTCCATGATGAGGATGATTCAGCGGGCAATGGGAAAGGGGAGAAGTGATCATGACCCATCATCAATACGCAAGTCCGGCGCCGGTAGGCGGCAGCTTGATCAATGTCGCAACGCTGGTTTGTGGCGTGCTCATTGCCGTCATGGCATCGATTCTGCTGGTGCGCTTCTTCTTCGGTCTGGGCGCGGTCACCCACATCAATGACGGCTACTCGTGGGGCATGTGGGTCGTGGTCGATGTCATGATCGGTTCGGCGCTCGCTTGCGGCGGCTTTTCCGTTGCCTTGCTGGTCTATATTTTCAACCAGGGGCAGTACCACCCGCTGGTGCGGCCGGCCCTGCTGGCCAGCCTTTTTGGCTACACCCTGGCCGGCGGCGGTATCTTTTTTGACCTTGGCCGCTGGTGGAACTTCTGGCATATTTTCTGGCCGGGTTACGTCAACGTCAATTCGGTCATGTTCGAAGTCGCTGCCAGCGTGACCGCTTACATCCTGGTGATGTGGATCGAGTTTTCACCCGTCTTCCTCGAGAAACTGGGAATGCGTGACGCGAAGAAGAAACTCAACAAGTTGCTGTTTTTCTTCATTGCCCTGGGCGTGCTTCTGCCGATGATGCATCAGTCCTCTCTGGGCACCATGCTGGTGGTGATGGGGGGGCAGGTGAATCCGCTCTGGCAGACGCCCGTAGTACCCCTGATTTACCTCCTCAGTGCCATCATCATCGGTTACGGGGTGGTGCTGTTCGAATCCTGCGTCGCGGCTTCGAGCTATCGCCGGACGATAGAAATGAAGCTCCTGAACCCGATGTCGAAAATCATGCTTGGTGTTCTCGCCGTTTATCTGGTGGTGCGTTTTGGCGATCTGGTGCTTCGTGGTGTACTCGGTGAAGCCTTCAAGCCAAGCTTAGTGGCGCTGTCGTTCTGGGTGGAAAACATCTGCTTCGTCGCTCCGTTTTTCCTGATTGGCAATCTCGTGGCACGGCGCAATCCGGCGCGCTTGTTTTTGGCCGGCGTGGCCATCATGCTGGGCGGAATCCTGCTGCGCCTCAATGGCTTCCTTATCGGTTTCGACACCGGTCCGGGCTGGCATTATTTCCCGTCATTTCCTGAGGTGATGGTTACCGTCGGGATGTTCGCCATCGAGGTCTTCGGCTACATCATCATCACGCGTCGCTTTCCGGTACTGCCGCGGGAAGACGTGCGGGTGGCTCATTAATTGGTTGAGGGCAGAGACAAGCTCGCTACGCGTAGCTACGGTCTGCCCCGCAAAATCTCACAATAATCCTGGAGACCAGAAATGTCACAACGTATCACAATTGACCCGATTACCCGCATCGAAGGCCACCTGCGCATCGATGTCGATATTAATGGCGGCAAAGTTCAAAAGGCCTGGTCGTCGGGCCAGATGTGGCGCGGGGTCGAACTGATCTTGCTGGGGCGTGACCCGCGCGATGCCTGGGCCATCACCCAGCGCATCTGCGGGGTCTGCACGACGGTGCATGCCATTACCTCGGTGCGCGCGGTTGAAAATGCGTTGAAGATGGAGATTCCACTGAACGCGCAATTCATTCGCAACCTGATCATCCTGGCGCACTCGGTGCATGACGCCATTGTTCATTTTTATCACTTGTCGGCGCTCGATTGGGTTGATGTCACCTCGGCGCTCAAAGCTGACCCGGACAAAACTTCGGTGCTGGGTGAGAGCCTGTCTTCCTGGCACCTCAATAGCAAACATGAGATGCGCCGTGTGCATGAGCGGCTCAAGCATTTTGTCGATGGCGGGCAGCTCGGCATTTTCACGAATGGCTACTGGGGTCATCCGGCCATGAAGCTTTCGCCCGAGGTCAATCTGCTGGCGGTGTCGCACTACCTGCAGGCGCTGGAAGTGCAACGCAAGGCCAACAAAATCGTCTCCATTTTGGGCTCAAAGACGCCACACATCCAGAATGTGGCGGTCGGTGGCGTTTCCAATCCACTGGCTACCGATTCTCAGGCGGTGCTGACGGTGGAACGCCTGATGGCGATAAAGGGCTGGATCGATGAACTCGCCGATTTCGTCAAGAACGTGTATCTGATCGATGTCGCCGCTGTCGGTGCCTTTTACGCCGACTGGACGACGATCGGCAAGGGCGTCACCAACTATCTGTCGGTGCCCGACATTCCGCTTGATACCAAAGGAACGAAGTTTGCCTTCCCCGGGGGCTTCATTGAGGGCGGCGACTTGGCCAAGCGCAAGCCGATCACGTCGTTCAACGATGAGTACTGGATCAAGGGTGTTGAAGAATCGGTCAAGCACTCCTGGTACAACTACAACAAAGAAGGTGCCTTGCATCCTTACAAGGGCGAGACCTCGCCCAACTACACCGATTTCAAGGACGATGCCAAGTACTCCTGGATGAAGTCCCCCACCTTCTATGGCAAGGTGGCTCAGGTTGGTCCGCTGGCGCGCGTGCTCAACGGTCTGGCGGCTGGCCATGAAGCCACTACCAAGTACGCCACCGCCGCGCTCGATACGGTATCCGCATTGGCCAAGACCAAGGTCGGCCTGGACGCCATGCATTCGACCATTGGCCGCCACGCGGCACGGGCCATCACTTGCTGCGTGAATGTTGACCTGCTGACCGAGCAATGGACCGCCTTGCTCACCAATATCGGCAAAGGGGACCTCGCCACCTTTAACAAGCCGGTGTTCCCCAAGGAGGAGGTCATGGGCATGGGCTTTCATGAAGCACCGCGCGGCGCACTGTCGCACTGGGTGGTGATTGATAACGGCAAGATCAAGAACTATCAGTGCGTGGTGCCTTCCACCTGGAACGCCTGCCCCAGGAACGAGAAAGACGAGCCCGGACCCTACGAAGCTTCCCTGCTCAACACCCCGATTGCGGATCCGGAAAAACCGCTGGAAGTATTGCGCACCATCCACTCGTTCGACCCGTGCATTGCTTGCGCCATTCACCTGATTGACAAGGAAAGTGACACGGCCATCTCGATCAAGGCGGTCTAGCGGACGGGTTACTATCCAAAAGTCAGCCCTTTGCTGACCCTTTTTCGGATCGGGATTTATGCGTGCAGTGGTTCTGGGTATCGGGAACACGATTTTGACCGATGAGGCGGCAGGGGTGCGCGCTGTGGAAGCGCTTGAGCAGACCTACAAAATTCCGCCAACCGTGCAGGTCATCGACGGTGGCACCTCCGGTATGGAGATGATTGAAGACCTCTCCAACCTGGATTTCCTGATCGTGATTGATGTGGTCAAGACCGGCGCTGCGCCGGGCACGCTGGTGAAGATTGCGGGTAACGAGATTCCGGTTTTTTTCCGCAACAAGCTGTCACCGCACCAAATTGGTCTGCCAGATGTGTTGGCCAGTCTGGAACTGCTCGATGCGATACCAAAAGAAATTGTGGTGCTGGGCGTTGAGCCGATCTCGCTCGAACTGGGCATGGAGATGACACCCACTGTTGCCGAAAAAGTTCCTCAGTTGGTCGAGATGGCAGTCGCTGAATTGGTTTCACGTGGCTATGAACTTGAGCTCTTGACGCTAGCGGTCAATTGAGTTGCCGCGATGTGTTTGGCCGCCCCCTCCCGCGTGATCGAAGTTCGTGATGGCACGGCGCTTGCCGAGTGTTTTGGCCAGACGCGTGAGGTCAGTCTGTTGCTGCTCAACGAAGAAGTCGCTGTCGGTGATTACCTGTTGATTCAGGCTGGTGGTTTTGCATTCGAGCGAATCGAGGCCGAGCGTGCCGAAGAATCCTTGTTGCTCATGAAGGAATTGATGACGCAAGACGATGATGCCCGCCGTTGGGGCGATGCGGCATGAGCGTTCAAACCCACACTGTCAATCCGGCAGAAGCGGTTGAACAGGCCTTTTTTCGCATCCAGCAGGAACGAATGGTCGGTGTGCCCATTCTCAACCCGGCCCTGTCGGTAGCAGCCATTGATTTTCAGTGCTGGCAGGGGCATTGGCTGGGCATTGTCGTGACACCCTGGTGTATGAGCATGTTGCTGGTGCCGGGCAGCGCTGAGAACTGGGTTTCTGCGGGGCAAAACAAACGCCGTTTTGTCAAGTTCCCTGCTGGCGATTTTGCTTTTCTTGGCAGCGATGAGACGGAGTTGGGTGAGTTTCAGAGTTGCTCTCTGTTTTCGCCGATGGACAAGTTTTCTTGCCAGTCGGAGGCGACCATGATAGCGCGCGCTTCGTTGATTGGCTTGTTGACGGCCCCGCAGCCAGTCCAGACGGCTGGCAGAGAAAATAAGACTGCGGGTGAGACCTCAGTGTCTCGCCGAGGATTTTTTGCTTTTCGAAAGCAGTAAGCTGTCTCCCATGCACGAAATGTCACTGGCCGAGGGTGTGTTGCAACTCATCGAGGACGCAGCGCGCAAAGAAAAATTTTCCAGTGTCAAGGCGGTGTGGCTGGAAATTGGACAGCTCTCGGGCGTGGAACCGCAGGCCATGGCATTTTGTTTTGATGCCGTGACGCGTGACAGCGTGGCCGCCGGTGCGCGGCTGGAGATCATTGCCTTGCCTGGAACCGGCTGGTGCATGGCGTGCGAAAAGACGGTGCCGATGACCGAAGTGTTTGGTGAGTGCCCGCAGTGTGGCGGCTATCAAATGCAGGTCACAGGCGGCACTGAAATGCGGGTCAAGGAACTTGAAGTGGAATAAAAGGAGAAATGAAATGTGTGTCACTTGCGGCTGCGGCTCTGAAGAAGTGAAGATTGAGGGTGAAGCTGCGCATCGCGCGCACGACCACGTTCATGCGGACGGTACCCACCACAGTCATGCACATGACCATGCCGACGACGCAGCGCACCGGCATTCACACGCTGAGGCCGCCACACATTCCCACGCCGCAGGCGTTAGCCCCAAACGCATGGTGCAGATTGAGCAGGATATTCTTGCCAAAAACAATGCTTACGCGCAAGCCAACCGGCAACGCTTGGCCGAGCGCGGCATTTTTGCGCTGAACCTGGTTTCCAGCCCCGGTTCCGGCAAAACCACCTTGCTGTGCAAGACCATCGCCTTGTTGGGCCAACAGCCGGTGGCTGTGATTGAAGGCGATCAGCAAACCAGCCAGGATGCTGACCGCATCCGTGCCACCGGTGCGCAAGCGATCCAGATCAACACCGGCAAAGGTTGCCATCTGGATGCCCACATGGTGGGACATGCGATGGCGCAGCTCAGCCTGGCGGATGCGTCGCTGCTGATGATTGAAAACGTGGGCAACCTGGTGTGCCCGGCAGCTTTTGATCTGGGCGAAGCGCACAAGGTGGTGATTCTGTCGGTCACCGAGGGCGAAGACAAACCGATCAAGTATCCGGACATGTTTCGCGCCGCCAGCCTGATGCTGCTCAACAAGATTGACCTGCTGCCGCATCTGCAATACGACGTGCAGGAAGCTATTGGCTTTGCACGTCGGGTCAATCCGAATATTCGGGTGATTCAACTCTCTGCCACCAGTGGCGCGGGCATGGATGAGTGGCTCGCGTTTTTGCGTGACGGCATGAATCAGGCCAGTGCCGCAAAACAGGAGTCGGTGGACAGCTTGAAAGCGCGGATCGCGCAACTGGAAACGCAATTGCAGCGGGCTCCGCGTTGACTTTTGTTGCGCGTCGAATCCGCGTCACCGGCATTGTTCAGGGTGTCGGTTTCAGGCCCTTTGTCTGGCGGCTGGCGCAAGAGCTCCAACTCACTGGTTGGGTGCGCAATGATGCACTGGGTGTTGAGATTGCTGCCCAGGGCACCGAGTCCCAGTTTGCCGAATTGCTGCAACGCCTCCGCACCGAGGCACCGCCATTGGCGCGGATCGATGCGGTAGAAGTGCGTGAAATGGTCGCTGACCAGTGGACCGGGTTTGCGATTGTGAGCAGTATTCGGGGCCAGTCTGCCACGGCCATTGGCCCCGATGTTGCCGTGTGCGCGGATTGCCTGGATGAGCTGTTTGACCCAGTTGGCAGACGCTGGCGGCATGCTTTCATTACCTGCACGCATTGCGGCCCCCGCTATACCGTCACACGCGCCTTGCCTTATGACCGGCCACAAACCAGCATGGCGGCTTTTCCGTTGTGCCCGGCTTGCGGTGCTGAATACACCTCTCCTGCTGATCGCCGGTTTCATGCCGAGACCACCTGTTGCCCGCAATGCGGCCCGATGCTGACCTTAATCGACGCGCAGGGCAGGGCGCTGGAAGGCGACCTGATTGCGAAGACGGTGCAGTTGCTGCGGGCCGGGGCCATCGTGGCCATGAAAGGGCTGGGTGGTTTCCATCTGGCGTGTGATGCGCGCAACCCTGATGCCGTTGCGCGCCTGCGGTTCACCAAGAACCGCGAAGCCAAGCCGTTTGCGGTGATGACGGCCAACGCTGCCAGTCTCGCACCCTACGCCCAAGTCACCCCTAGCGAGCAAGCCCTGCTCGAGTGCCGCGAACGCCCGATCGTGCTACTGCGCGCTCAGCCAGGCTGCGATGCAGCGTTGCGCGGTGTGGCACCGGGCCTGCTGTGGCTCGGGGTCATGCTGCCGACCACGCCGATTCACTTTTTGTTGTTTCATGAAGCGGCTGGCCGACCGGTTGGCAGTGCGTGGCTGACATCACCTCAGGAGATGGTGCTGGTGATGACCAGTGCCAACCCGGGGGGCGAGCCTATCGTGCGCGATTTTCTGGAGGCCCGCACACGCATGGCTGGCATTGCCGATGCTTTTTTGGATCACAACCGCGACATCGTGGCGCGTTGTGACGACAGTGTGCTGCGCGAGTCGGCGCAGGGTGCGCAATTCATCCGGCGCAGCCGGGGTTACGCGCCATCGGCGCTTCGCCTGGCGCGCTCAGGGCCGTCGGTACTGGCATTTGGCGCTTACCTCAAAAATACCATTTGCGTTACCCGCGGCGATGAGGCCTTCTTGTCGCCCCATGTGGGCGACCTGGATAGCGCGGCGACCTGTGATTTTCTCGATGAGACGGTTAGGCGCTGCTTGAGCCTGCTGGACATCAAGCCTGACATCGTCGTGCACGACTTGCACCCGGACCACTACAGCACGCGGGCGGCCATTTTGTTTGCGCAGCAGCACGACCTGCCCACGCTGGCGGTGCAGCATCACCACGCTCACATCGCAGCCGTTTGCGCTGAGCATGGTTCGTGTGGTCCCGTGTTGGGTTTGGCGCTGGACGGCGTTGGCTTGGGCTCTGACGGGACCGCCTGGGGCGGTGAGCTGTTTTTGGTCGATGGGGCCCGATGTGAGCGATTGGGCCATCTGCGGCCTTTACCCATGCCCGGCGGTGACCGGGCTGCGCGCGAGCCGTGGCGCATGGCCGCAGCGGCACTGCATGAACTGGGCCGGAGTGCAGAAATCACCACGCGTTTTCAGGAGCCCGGCGCAGCGACGGTTGCCGCGATGTTGCAACGCCAATTCAACAGTCCATCCAGTTCCAGCATGGGGCGTGTGTTTGATGCGGCAGCGGGCCTGCTGGGCATTTGCATGCACGTGAAGTACGAGGCGCAAGCGGCCATTGCGCTGGAGCAAGGTGCCACACGCCATATCGAGGCCCATGGCTGGCCACAGCCTGTCGCGGGCGGTGGGCTCATCAACGACCAGGGACAACTCGATCTTCTGCCTTTGCTCGCGTCGCTGGAAGGTGGTGTTGATATTGACCAATCGGCCGCCCGTTTTCACGCCACGTTGGCAGCGGGTTTGACCGACTGGGTCATGCAGGCGGCGGCAAGCACTGGCATCACCACGCTGGCCTGGGGCGGCGGCTGCTTTCTCAATACCCTGCTATCGTCCGCCCTACGGCAAAATATGGTGCAACGTGGCATCACGGTGCTGGCACCCACACGCAGTTCACCAGGAGACGCAAGCATTGCGCTCGGGCAGGCATGGGTAGCGCTGAATTCTTTGGAGTAACTTACACAATGTGTCTTGCACTTCCGGTCAAAGTAATTGAAATTGGTGTTGGCCCGGCGGGTGACTGGGCCATCGTTGATCTTGGCGGCGTCAAAAAAGAAATTTCTCTGGCGCTGCTGGACGATGTTCAGGTCGGTGACTATGTCATCTTGCATGTGGGCTATGCGCTGTCCAAGCTCGACCCCGAAGAGGCTGAGCGAACACTGGCGCTGTTTTCTGAAATGAACGACGCGGCCGTGGCAGCGTCATGAAATACATCGACGAATTCCGTGACGGCGAAGTTGCCAAAACGTTGGCCGACAAGATAGCAAAACTGGCGCAGCCTGGGCGCCGCTACAGCTTTATGGAATTTTGCGGTGGCCATACCCACGCCATTTCGCGCTACGGCCTGTCCGATTTGCTGCCGACCAATGTGCGCATGGTGCACGGACCCGGCTGCCCGGTGTGTGTGTTGCCGATTGGCCGTGTCGATATGGCGATCAACTTGGCGCTTGATCAGGGAGTGATTCTGTGCACTTATGGCGATACCTTGCGCGTACCCGCCTCTGACGGTTTGTCGCTGATGAAAGCCAAGGCGCGCGGTGGTGACATTCGCATCGTCTATTCGACGCTGGACGCGCTACAGATTGCGCGCGACAACCCGCAACGCGAAGTGGTATTTTTTGCCATTGGTTTTGAGACCACC
>JADGRK010000340.1 GCA_017880985.1 Rhodoferax sp.
TCTCACAGAGCAGCAGATGCGTCAGTCGTCAGGTTATCTGGATCTTGGAGAAGGCCATGTCGGGGCTGGCGGGCAACCCGGAGCAGAAGAATCCAATTTGGTGGAATGCGCTGGCCATCGGTATTGTGCTGCTGGTGGGTGTCAGTGTGTTTGCCGGGGTTAACAGTGTGCTGGCAGAGCCACTGATTGCCGCACTTCTGGCACTGTGTTTAATGCTGCTGCTGGGAATTCTTCTCGCAATGACGCTTCGGCTACGCTGGGCGCGAGTTCAATGCGAGCAAGCTCTGACCCTTGCGGGCGAGTCGGAGTTGAATATTCCGGCCTTGGTTCAGATCCAGGACAAACGCCTGAAACAGTATGTCGTGCAGCGTTTTCAAGCCTTGCAGGATGAGATTGATGAACTCCGCGCCAAAGAAGAGGAGCTTAAAGCTCTGGCCTTTCACGATGGCCTCACGGGGCTGGCCAATCGGTTGTTGCTGGAGGACCGCTTCGATGTTGCGGTTGAACGGGCCAAACGCACCAGCAAGTCAGTTGCGCTGTTGATGATTGATTTGAATGACTTCAAGTCGATCAATGATCTCTACGGCCACACCGCCGGAGATGCCGTGTTAATTGCGACTGCCAGACGCCTGAGGGCTGCGGTCAGGGCCTCCGATACGGTGGCCCGGTTCGGCGGCGATGAGTTTGTGCTGATCATTGAGTCGATCGAAGATCCACAGGCAATCGTTCACATGGGCGAGAAACTTTTTGATTCGCTGGCCGAACCGATCACATTGGACATTGGGGTGCTTGCGAAGATCAGTGCCAGCATCGGCATGGCCATTTACCCGGATGATGGGGCCAATCTGAATGACTTGCTCAATGTGGCCGATCAAGCCATGTACCAGTGCAAGTCGACCGGTTTCATGAGTCTTCAACAACATTAACCAATAGAAAACCCGCATAAGCGGGTTTTCTGTGATCAGCCAGGAATTATTTCTTGGCAGCGCTGGCAGCTGCTTTGGCGGCTTCGGCTTTATCGCCTTTAACCGCGGGTTTTCCATCTTTCTTCGCGGCCGGTGCAGCAACTGCACCCTTGTAGGCAGCGCCGCCAACGGTCAGGCCTTCGGTGGAGAACTTGGCGGCATTATTTTCGCCCACACCCTTGACGCGTTCGATGAAGTCGGGCCAATCCTTGAAGTTGCCTTTTTTGCGTTCATCAAGAATCTTGGTGGAGATGGCCGGGCCGATGCCTTTGATACTGTCCAGCTCGGCAGCGCTGGCCTTGTTCACGTCCACAGCGGCAAAGCAGGCAGCGGCATACAACATGACCATAAGGGCCAGAATTTTCTTCAACATGAATCAACTCCTGAAGGTTAGAAATACAAGCACAAAAACGCGGTCAAGTCTTCGACAAGGCCAGCAACACAACGAGATCAATACACAAGGCGTTGACTTGGTGTGAAAGAAATCCCGAGGATCGCCATTGGAAATAACGCAATCAGCGTTGGCTGGCCATCCACTGTATGTATTTCGAGACGCCGGTCTGCACATCGGAAAAGCGGTGGTCGCAGCCGGTGGCGCGCAAGGCGGTCAGGTCGGCTTGGGTGTAACACTGGTACTTGCCGCGCAGGGCGTCTGGAAAAGGGACGTACTCGATCAGTCCCGCTGCGGTGATGGCTTCCAGCGGCAGTGCGGCCTCACCCTGCAGGCCCCGCATTGCATTCACGACTGAGGTGGCGACGTCGTTGAAGGGCTGTGCCCGACCGGTGCCAAGATTGAAAATGCCCGAAATTGTAGGATGATCAAAGAACCAGAGGTTGACCGCCACCACATCATCGACATAAACGAAATCGCGCATTTGCGCCCCGGCAGCATAGCCGCCATAGTCAGCAAAAAGTTTCACTTTGCCCTCAAATTGAAACTGGTTGAACTGGTGAAAGGCGACGCTGGCCATGCGACCCTTGTGTTGTTCATGGGGTCCATAGACGTTGAAGTAACGAAAGCCCACCACCTGGCCGGCCTTGCCGACTATGGAACGGCGAAAGTCAATGCCGCACTCGCGTCGCATGCGTTGGTCAAACAGCAGTTTGGAGTAGCCATAGACGTTCAGCGGGCGCTCGCAGGCGGGCTCCTCCTTGAAGCGGTCGGAACCGCCATAAGTGGCCGCGCTTGAGGCGTACAGCAACCGCGCGCCATGCTTCTGGCAGGCATGAAACAATTTGACGGAGGTCGTGTAGTTATTGTCCATCACGTACTTGCCGTTTAGCTCCATCGTGTCGCTGCAGGCACCTTCATGAAACACGGCTTCGATTTGCCCGCAGGAGCCATGGGCGAACAGCTCATAGAACTCATCCGCATCCACGTAATCTGAAATCTTCAGCTCCGCAAGGTTGCGAAATTTGTCGCCCTGCGTCAGGTCATCGACGGCGATGATGTCGTCGATGCCGCGTTGATTGAGTCCCCTGATGATGTTGCTGCCAATAAAACCGGCCGCGCCAGTGACAACGATTCGGGTCATGTAAATAGCTCCTCATAGGAAACCGTGGCGGTTCCAAACTTGCCTACCACCATCCCGGCAGCCCGATTCGCTAGTGGCAGGGCGTCGCGCAGGCTCACGCCAGCCGCCACCAGTGTCGCCATGGTGGCAATCACGGTGTCGCCGGCGCCAGTCACGTCAAACACTTCACGCGCCTGGGCACTCACGCTTAACTGGCCAGACTCATCAAACAGTGTCATGCCCTCTTCGCTACGGGTCAGTAGCACCGCTGTGAGCCCGAGCTGCGCACGCAGATTCTGGGTTTTTATTTGCAGCTCTGACTCATCCGCCCACGCTCCAATTACTTGTTGTAACTCAGTGCGGTTGGGTGTGATGATGCTGGCATTTTTGTACCGCGAATAGTCGGCTCCCTTGGGATCGATCAGAATCGGCTTGCCGGATGCGAGTGAGCGCCCAATCATGTCGGTGATGTGGGCCAGACCGCCTTTGCCGTAGTCCGAAAACAGCACTACATCGTGCTCTGGCAGCAGTTTGATGAAGGTGGCAGTTTGCGTAGCGAGCACCTCTGTTTTGGGGGTGTTCTCAAAATCAAGACGCAGCAATTGTTGCTGGCGGCCAATGACCCGCAGCTTGACGGTTGTCTTCAAGTCTGCATCACGACCAAAATAGGTGTGAATGCCGGTGTTGGCAACCAGCGCTTCAAGCTTGTGACTGGCCTCATCATTGCCGACGACGGTCAGCAGCGAGGCTTGAGCACCCAGTGTGACCACGTTGTAGGCGACGTTGGCTGCACCGCCGTTGCGTTCTTCTTCGCGCAGGACGCGCACGATCGGCACTGGCGCTTCCGGGCTGATGCGGTCCACGGCGCCGTACCAGTAGCGGTCCAGCATCACGTCACCGACGACCAGCACGCGGGCTTTGGCGAGTTTTTCTTGC
>JADGRK010000045.1 GCA_017880985.1 Rhodoferax sp.
CCCAAGGCCGAGGCGGCCGCTAAAAACCCGGCGTGTCGCCCCATCACCACGCCCACATAGACACCGGGTAAAGCCGCGTTATCCAGATTGGCACCGGCAAAGGCTTGCGCCACAAAGCGCGCCGCTGATGGAAAACCGGGCGTGTGGTCGTTGCCCACCAGGTCGTTGTCGATGGTCTTGGGAATGTGAATGCTGCGCAGCGGATAGCCCGCTTTTTGCGCTTCCTGGCTGACGATGCGCACCGTGTCGCTTGAGTCGTTGCCGCCGATGTAGAAGAAATGTTCAATCTGGTGTGCCTGCAGGACCTTGAAAATTTCCTGGCAATAGGGGACATCTGGCTTGTCGCGCGTCGAGCCCAAGGCAGAAGACGGCGTGTTGGCCACCAGCTCCAGGTTGTGACTGGTCTCTTGCGTCAGGTCCACAAAATCTTCATTCACGATACCGCGCACGCCGTGGTGCGCGCCGTAGATATGCTGTACCTGACCAAAGCGGCGCGCCTCCAGCGCCACGCCCACCAGTGACTGGTTGATGACGGCGGTCGGGCCACCACCTTGGGCGACGAGTATTTTTCCGGATGCCATTGAGTTGTCCTTCGGGTTGCTGGGTTGGGTCAATTTGAATTGTGAGATTGTGCCCTTGCTTTGTTGCGGCAACTCAAAGGCGCTGTTCACTTCAGAATCCAAGCCCGTCCTGATCTGGAGAATCCGGCGTGCATTTGACTTGGCGCAAGCGTTCGCGAAGCGTCTTGCCGATAATTGAGGCTGTAGTTTTCCGGCTGGAAGGGCCACCACAAAGCAGCCTGCCTCGTCAACCACCAATGAGATCGAACCATGAGTGCATTTCCGGAGCCATTCAGTTTTGCTGCGCTGGACGCGTGTCATCAGCAGATTCAAATCCATCTGGTTGAACTCGCCAGCCTGGCAAAAAAGATTGAGGCGACGGGCGTGGATGCCAAAGCCCGGCATCAGGCCAATGCCATCGAAATATTTTTTTCCAGCAATGCGCGCAGACATCATGCGGAAGAAGAAAAACACGTATTCCCGCCGCTGTTGGACAGCGCAGACGCCGAGCTGGTGGCTGCGGTTGACAAACTACAGCAGGACCACGGCTGGATCGAAGAAAACTGGATCGAACTGGCACCCCAGTTGCGTGCCATTGCCGCTGGCAACAACTGGTTTGAGGTGGCGGAGTTTCAACACAACGTGGAAGTTTTTCTGACGCTGTGCCAGAGTCATATCGAACTGGAAGAATCCCTGATTTACCCACAAGCCAAGGCTCGCTTGGCGCAAGCACTGGCTGCCAGGACAAAGCCGATTGCGCCAGTCAATGCGTAAAGATGATGGCCGGAATCAACCGCCCGGTTTCATTTTGGCCACAGCACCCATAAACGCAAGCGCTGCTTGAGACGACCCGCCAGTTCTTGCGCCGCCGTGCCCCGGCCGACAAAATAATCAGCACGCACCGCGCCGGTGATCGCGTTGCCGGTATCCTGCGCCAGCACCAGTTTCTGCAAATTGACAAGCGGGCCCGTGGAGGCTAGCCACACCGGTGTTCCATAGGGAATGCTGCCGGGGTCCACCGCAATCGAGCGGCCCGGCGTCAGCGCCACGCCCTGCGCACCTCGGGGGCCCCAGTCAGCGTCCATGACCGACAGCGGTTCTTCCCGGAAGAACACGGTGCGCGGATTGCTCCACAGCAAGTCCCTGACGCGCGCCGGATTCTGCGCCGCCCAGAGCTTGATCGCTGGCCACGAGGCATCCCGCAGCGCGCCTTGATCCAGCAACCAGCGGCCGACACTCTGGTACGGTTGCTCATTGGAGCCGGCATAAGCCAGCCGAACCCATGTTTGTGTGCCATCCGGTTGCGTGATACGTAGCCGCCCCGAACCTTGAATCTGCAAGACCAGCGCGTCAATCGGATCTGCCAGATAGGCGATCTCATGTCCCTTTAGTGCGGCTTGCGCCTCCGGCACGGTATCCATCTGCTGGCGCGTGTACCACGGCTTGCGTTGAACCAAACCGGGAGGTGGCTGGTACAAAGGTACCGAAAAATTTGCGTTGGCTGTGCGCGAGGCGTCCAGCATTGGCTCAAAGTATGCGGTCAGAAGACCGTTTGCATCGCCGGAAAACTCTTCTACCCGGTAGGGCTGTAGCCGCGCCATGAGCCAGCCACGCTGTTGCTCCGGGTTGCCAATGCTCAAGCGTCGTACCTCGCTGCACAGCGGCGCAAACACCGGGCCCGGCCGCTCGCAGCTTTTAATCCAGGCGTTCCAGGCCTCAAACAAGGCATCGTCCGCAAAGCCGGGCAAGTCCGCCCAAGGTACCGCTGTCCAACGCGCTCTGGCTCGCAAAATTGGGGCCGGCAGGACCCCTGTATTGTCTGGCCGATTCACTTGGGAAGACGGCGCGGACCAGATCGATGCACCAGGCACTTGCAGCGGTGCACTGCTGCAGGCAGCGAGCATCCCTACAATCAGACCGTTCAACACAGGCAACAGGAGTCGGTTCATGCGTTTGCTCATCCTTGAAGCTCTGGGCGCCCTGGCACTGTTGCTGCTGATAGTCTGGTGGACCATGTTTTCAGGACGCAACAAAGGTGAGTTGGCAGCGCGCCCGGAGCCTGACAAGAAAGACCAGGACGCCGTATCGTCGGCTCCCGACCAAGCCGAAAAACCGAGTTGAGGCCAGCGAATCATTGCCCGACCAGGCGGAACAAATTGGCCAGTTCAACCGCCGACTTGACTTCCATTTTGTCAAACACCCGGGCCCGATGAACTTCGACGGTTCTGACACTGATATCAAGTCGGTCGGCAATCAATTTATTGAGCAAACCTTCCACCACCAGATGCATGACTTCACGTTCACGCTCGGTCAACTCCGCCAGACGATCCCGCAGCAGCCTGGTTTGCTGGTTCGCCAGCACCAAAGTACGTGATTGCGCCAACGCCTGTTCCACGCGGTCCACCAAGGCATTGTCGGAGCATGGTTTTTCAAAAAAATCAAAGGCCCCGCGCCTGACCGCGTCCACGGCGGTCGGAACATCGGCATGGCCGGTCAAAAATATCACCGGCATGGCCAGATGCAGGCCACGCTCGGTCAGCCAGTCAAACAGCGCCAGTCCGCTCAAGCCCGGCATGCGCACGTCCAGCAACAGGCAACTGGGCTGACTGATCGCAGCGCTGCCCTCCAACTTGCTCTGAAACGTCTGCGCGCTCGCAAACAACTCACTCGGCAAGCGCCGTGAACGCAACAACCACGCCAGTGCTTCACGCACGCTGGCATCGTCGTCGACGACATAAACCAGAGCATCAGTCAGCGCTTGCATAAGGCGATGTTATGCCACCGCACTGGCCGGCAGGGTAAAAACAAAAACTGTCCCGTGCGGCAAATTGGGCTTGAACACCAGTGCGCCCCCATGCTGCTCAACCATGGTGCTGTCGCACAGCACGCACGACACATCGGAGGCCAGCTCGGTCTGCACTTGAACCATCAATTGACGTGCCTGCAAGTTGATCAGCGGCAAAATCCCATCGAGCAAGGCCTGCGGTGCCACCGCTTCACGCAGATGCTCGCGCCGACGCACAAGGTTGTGCACGCTTTTGATAATTTTGCCGGCTCGCTCGGCCTGCTCGGCGATGCGCCTCATGGCAAGCTTTAGATCAGCCTTGCGTTCGTCGGACGGATCAGTTCCTTGACCCAACAAATTGATCGATCCACTGGCGTAGCTCGAGATCGCAGCCAGCGGCTGATTGAGCTCATGGCTTAGCAGCGAAGCCATTTCTCCCACTGTGGCGAGCCGGGCCGTGGCTTGCAGTCGCTCCTGGCTGGTACGCGACAACTCTTCCACACGCCGTTGTTCACTGACATCGAGAAACGCACTCATCCAGCCGGTTTGCACACCCTGCGCGTTGATCAACGGCGCTTCAATGATGAGCACCCGAAAACGGGTGCCATCTTTGCGCATGAAGACCGCCTCGAATCCTTCACGCGGCGGCAAGTCACCGGCCAGGCGGATCAACTGGCGCTGCTGATATTCGCTGACAAATTCGGGCGGCCAATACGAGGCAAACATACTCTGACCGAGCAACTCGGCTTCTGAATACCCAACCATCTGGCAAAAAGCCGGATTGACATAGGTGATGCGGCCTTGCAGGTCGCGCGCGCGCATACCGGTCAGCAAAGAATCTTCCATCGCTTTGCGAAAAGCCAATGCATCGGCCAGTTCGTGCTGAGCCTTCAGGCGCAACCGCATGTCTTTCGCCAGCCATGCCAACACCGAGAGCAAGGCGATCGACATGGCGGCGACCAGCGCGGTGAGAACATTGGGAAACAGGTCAGGGGTGCCACGCCAACTGTCCATGCGCAACACCAGCGTCGTGCCGGGCAGGTCCACCAATTGCTGGGCTGAAAAGACACGACTTCCCTTGCGCGGGACTCGGCGCAAGGCCAGACTGGCACCGTCACCTTCGGTGAATGCGATTTCGTAGCTGCGCGTGGTCTGGTTCACAGGAATTGCATCAAGCACCTCCTGCAAGGCATAGGTGGCCACCAGATACCCAGCCGTCTTGCCGCCGCTTTGCAGCGGCAAACACAGGTCCATAAGCTGCACCCCCAAACCATCCGGAAACGCCACAAAATAGCTGCGCGTGTAGACCGGACCGCTGAAACGATGAGCCGTGTTACAGGCCAGCGCCATTTCTGACTGCGCATTGTCTCGTCCCATGTGGTCAAACACAGGCTGGCGAAACGGAGTGTCCACAAAAGAGCGGATTTCCAGGGCGCTATCGCGCCATTCCACGCGGGCCAATTCACGGTGCTCGCGCAAAACGCTAGCCGCCTCAATCGCCCACGAGTCGGGCGTCGGGTCACTGTATTGCAATGACTGCAAGGTTTGTGCATTGCGCGTAAATGCCGATTGAATGTCCGCTACGACTTGTGCTGCATCACGCTCCAGTCGGCCCTGGACCTGGGCCGTCTCGTACACCCCGGCCAGCCAAACCAACATCGCCAGCAGCGCCACCACCAGCAGCACCAGCACACTCCACAATGTCCGGCGCCGCAGGGGTGAGTGTGGGTGGTCCTGCTTACTGTCCTGTTCCGAGCTCACGGCTTGCGTTGCACTTTGGTGATTTTCGGATCGGCCCAGCTACCATCCACATGAAACTCCTGGGTTGCGGCCTCCATCAGCGGTCGCCGGAAGAACAACTGGGCCAGAAAAGTGCCAAGACCAACAGCCGGATTGATAACTGAGGCAATCAATGACGCGGTGCCGGCGTTGATTTCCGGCACCACCACCACCCTGACATCCTGAGTTTCTTTCGCAATATCAGCCCACCCGTCCATCAACACGGCGGCGTTGACGCCTTTCATCTGAAGGTTATTGGTTTTGGCGATGCCCTGTTCAACCGTGACGTCGCCGCGCACAAAGTCAAAAGAAAACCCGTCGCTGAAGACGTCCCGGAAGTCCAGTGTCAGGCGACGCGGCAGAGCCTGCAAACTTAATACACCAAGCAGTTTGGCAATACCCGGATCCGCCTTCAGAAACTGCCCCGCCTCGACAGCGACTCCAAAAGCGCCACTCATGGACGGATAGTCCGGGCTCAATGGCGATCCGACCCAGGCCACTTGCCCTTCCATTTTGCCGCGCCCTTTGTGTACCACATCCCTCATGCCAAACCGGGCCAGCAGTTCACCGGCGTCACTGATGTCGAGCTTGAAATTCAACACAGTGCGTCGGCGCAGAGGCGCGCCAGTTGCTGTCGGCACCCCGGTCATGGGTCCACTCTGCGCATCGATACTGGCCCAATTGCCGGTCGCAGTAAGCACCGCTTCAGGCGTAATCATGTTGAACTTGTTTAAACGCCACTCGCGCACACCCCCTTCCCGCGCCACATCGCTGCTGCTCCGGTTAATGGCTTGCACTTCCACCCGTCCCAGGCGCTTACCCCGCAACTCAAAATCTTCGACAACGATATCGAGCGCCGGAATGCTCGCCGGTTGCTCATTGAGCAGCGCCTCCACCTCGCTGGCAGCAGTTGGCGCAATGGTCAAGCGCGCCAGCCTGGCATACACGCGCCCCTCCCCGGTCCCGGAGGGCTGCCGATATTCCAGATAACCATTGAGTTCGGTGGCATCCAGATTGGCGCGCCACAGCAACCCATCGCGTGAGCCCCCCACCACCACGTTATTGAGTTTGCGCCCGCCAAAAGTCAGCTCCCGCGCCCGCACCGCCATACGGGTCGGCAGATAGGTCAACGCCACATTGGCAGCGCTGCTGGAGCCAGTGCCGGTGAGCGAGGTGAGCGCCGCTTGCGACAACACGGCACTCCAGGCGTCCAGATCAAAGGCGTTCAAGTTGATGTTGGCCACCACGCCGTCATCGGGCATCGGCGCTGACTCTTGCGGCGACAAGCCGACAGCCATACTGCCGCGTATGACGCGGGGCTCAGGGCTCGACAGATCACGGATATAGACAATTGAAGCCAGACGCCCGAGCACCAGCGTCAACTGATCACGCAGACCTGGCGGCTCACCTGACACCGCCGGCAGCGACTCACGCACCAGTGCGGTCTCAAGTCGGAATGGCAATACCGTCTCTGCGCTCTTATTCAGCGGCGCGGGCAGGCCCAGACTGAGTCCCTGCAAATTGCTGGTGACGGTCAGCTCGGGTTCACCGCGGCGAAAACCCAAAACCGCCGTGTAAGCCGCAGCGCCGGTGGCATGCTGTGCCATGCGCGCAACAAAGCCGAGCTCCTTGGCCTGGCGCAGACCTTCGGCGGAAACCGCACCACTGGCGCGAATCACTACCGAAGGCGACGCAAGACTGGCACTGGCCCCGGAAAACGCCACCGAGCCGCCTTCAAGACGGACGTCACCGCCCAACATGCGTGCCTGACCCCCGGCAATGGAAAACCCGCTTTCGGAAAAATTGACTACGCCACGGGAGCGAGTCAGTCTGGGCGTGTCAGGGGTGATCTGAATGTCGTTGCCAGGCAGCGTCACGCTTCCCTGCACGGTTGATTTGTCGATTGCTGCTATCGGTAAATTCAATTTCAACTTGTAGTCGGCACTGCCGCTCGCCACCGCCCGCCTCAGCGCCTGCCCAATCATCGCTCCGACCGGGGAGCCATTGACGACCACCAGTGCCTCCGTCAGCGCACCATGCAGCTGGGCGTTGACGCTCACCGTGGCATGTTTCAAATCCGGGATCAAGGCCTCTACCTTGCCAACCTGCAAGCCCAGGCCCGAACCCATGCGTGCACTCGCGCCCCTGACTTCCATCCCGGCCCGCTGAAACACCAGCTCGCCACTCAGGTTCGTCAAAGCCGGCCACGGCAGGGCACCGGCTGGTCCGATATTGCCGGGGACATAGAGGAGTGTTGCATTTTTCACATTGGCCGAGACGCTGAATTCCCCTTGCCGGGGGTCAACAAAAGGCATGTTCGCCAGGTCGCCCTTGACCTTGAATTTGACACCGCTGGCGCTGCCGGCCAGCACCGCGTCACGCACATAGTCGCGCGCCGACCGGGGAATAATTAATGGCAGATAACGATACACCCGGGTGCCGTCAGCCCGGTTCAGCGACCCCTGCAAATCGAGTACGCCCGGATAGCCGGACGGACTCCTGGCAGTGACCGCATCGCTGGTCTGCCATTTAATCTGCGCTTCACCCTGGGCATCGACGTTGCTGAATTTGAGGTTGGGCAGTTGAACGGCCAGTTGTTCACCATTGATCTGCCACTTGACCTCGGTTGACAACTGCGTGATGGGAACCACCGGTTCGTCAAACACCCCCGGCAGCTCCAAAGCACCATCAGCCACGCCGACGCTGGCCTTGCCAGAGGACTGGTTGAATTCGAACTCGACATTGGCACCCCGGACACCCGGTGTACCGACTGTCGCTGGCGCTACCGCCGCTTGCGCGGCCAACTCAAATTGACTCACAAGCCCCTTGACCTGATACTGACTGAAGGCACCCATGTTGCCCTGCCAGTTGGCTTGAATCCGCGCCACCAGCCCTTTGGGCGCATAGGCCAGCAACGCAGCGCGTGCTTTCGCATCAATTGGCAAACGGTCGGCAATTTGCGCCAACGCAGTCAGGTCCAGTTTGTCGGCCTTGAGCTCACCGCGCGCCGCCATTTTGCCCTCCGAACCGAGGTATATGACGCTGACATTGCCGCCCGGCCAATGCAAGCCGTCATGGGTGTCGAACGCCAGCGCTTGGGTGGAAAACTCGAACCCATTGGCGAGCACCCGCCCTCCCAGGCGGCCACGCACTGACTGCAACTCCAGGGTCTTCAAGTCGCTCCCCAGCGTGACGCTCACCTGCGCCAGGGCAACATCCGCCGTGACACCCACCACCCGCCCCTGGCTGACATCGACCCAGGTATTGACGGCACCATTTCCCTGGTGCAAGTCGATGCCAATGTCGGCATAGCGCCGCAATTCCGACAGATCAACCCGCCCAAACGCTGCATGAAGCTGACCCTCCCAATCCTGCCATTGCCCACTGCCACCCGACAACAAAGGCTGGCGAAACATGCCCTGTAAACTGAATCTCGCGCCCCACAGACCAGAAGGTGTGGCATCCAGGCGCATATCGTGCCGGCGTCCGCTGTTGCGTACCACCAAATCTACCTGCTTAAGCGCCAGTGCAGGGGCAGAGCGCAATTCATCAGTCCACTCGATAGTGCCCTCATGAATGGCAAACTCGATCTGCGAAAAAAACCAGTCTGC
Organism: Rhodoferax sp.; assembly: GCA_017880985.1. Lineage (GTDB taxonomy): Bacteria > Pseudomonadota > Gammaproteobacteria > Burkholderiales > Burkholderiaceae_C > Rhodoferax. Next base: position 8,736 of record JADGRK010000045.1, read on the forward strand.
AGCGCCCTTGCCTGAGTTTCCATTTTTGGAAAAATCAAGCCCCGCGACGAGTATTTTTCCGTCCAGCCCGCGTCGGATGCTGAGCGTCGGCCGGTCCACGTAAAGCTGTTCAAAGCCCAGATGCCAGAGCGAGCGCGGTGACAGTGCCGCCAGCACGCGCGGCAATCGCAAGGCTTCACGCCCATCGGCGTCAAACAACTGCACATTGGTGAGTTCGAATGAGGGAATCATACCGGTCGAATGCGCTGTTACGGCACCGATGCGCACCGGTACACCCAGCACCCGTGAGGCTTGACCTTCAAGCTGCGGGCGAAATTCGCCGATTCGCGGCACAATCACCCAATGCAACGCCCCCCACGTCAAAAGAAAAACAAACCACGCCATTAACAGCAGCCAGAGCAACCAGCGGGCGACGCTTGTTAATGTTTTCAGTAGCGGTGAAGGGGCAGGCGTCAAGTCAATCATTGAAACTTTGGAGATATGACAGGAATTATGACCCGCCACGCATTGTCAACCCACTCGCGCTTTGGTCAGCGTGTTCGACGTCGCTTCGAGAGTCAACTGCATTTATTGCCTGAGGGCCTGCCCAATCCGGCTTTGATGGCACAAACATTTGAGGCCTTCGGGCAACTCGGCCTGGATGTCGGCAGCGCCTTGAGAACGACCCGACAACTGGTACTGGAACGCCTCCTGTGTCTGGACTGCGATAAACAGATCTCGTTGCAGCAGGTGACCCAGGCGATGACGGAGCTGGCGGAGTTTTCACTGAACCGGGCCTGCGCCGAAGTGCAAAAAATGCTCGATCAAGCTCACGGCACGCCCTGCACCCAGCAGGGCGTGCCGGCCCGGCTCTGGATCGTCGGCATGGGCAAACTCGGCGCGCGCGAGCTCAATGTGTCGAGCGACATCGACCTGATCTACATCTACGATCAGGACGGCGAAACCACCGGCGACGCTCAAGGGCGCGGCCGAATTTCAAACCAGGAGTATTTCGCCAAGTCGGTGCGCGCCATCTACGCACTCATCGGCGACATCACCGAATACGGCTTTGTCTTTCGTGTTGATCTGGCGCTGCGGCCCAACGGCAATTCAGGACCGCCCGCTGTGTCGCTTGATGCACTGGAGCAATACCTGCATGTGCAGGGTCGGGAGTGGGAGCGCTTCGCCTGGCTCAAGAGCCGGGTTGTAGCAACCATGGGCAGCGCGAACGACGGCTCTGCCCAGGCGCTTCGCAGTGTGGTTCTTCCCTTCGTATTCAGACGCTACCTGGACTACAGTGTTTTTGACTCACTGCGCGGCTTGCACCGGCAAATTCGTGAGCATGCTGGCAAACGCAGCAATGGGCACCCGGAGCGTGCCAACGACGTCAAGCTTTCGCGCGGGGGTATTCGCGAAATTGAATTCATCGTGCAACTGCTCCAGGTCGTGCGGGGTGGGCAATTTCCCGAGCTCAGGACGCGACCGACCCTCAACGCACTGCCCCGCCTTGTCAAAGCCGGTCTCATGCCATCAGCCACGGCGCAGGCGCTGGCCGAGGCCTATGTTTTCTTGCGCCGGGTCGAGCACCGCATTCAGTATCTGGACGATCAGCAAACCCATGTACTGCCAACCCAAGACCATGACCTGGACTGGATCGCCAGCACAATGGGGTTTGAGAGCTCATCCCGGTTTTTACACCAGCTCGACCGCTACCGCGAACTCGTGGCCCAGGAGTTTGATGCGCTGCTCGGCGGGTCAGAGAAAGACTGCAAAAGCTGCCAGGGCGGCAAAACAGCAGCGCAGTCGCCGGATTTTGATGAATTGTTAACCCAACTGCCAGGGCAATTTGGCACTCGCGTAGCCTCCTGGCGCGAGCACCCACGGGTATTGGCCTTGCGGGAAGACTCGCGCGCCCGTCTGATTCGACTGATTGCACGCACCGCCCAATGGGTGCGCGAAAAAAAGGTGACCGAGGAGAGCGCCGTTCGTCTGGCCGACTGGATCGAGCCGCTGCTGCGACGCGAGAGCTACCTGGCCCTGCTGCTGGAGCGACCCTATGTCCATGAGCGACTGTTGCGCTTGCTGGGCGCGGCGCGCTGGCCGGCCCGTTACCTGCTATTGCATCCGGGCGTGATTGACGAATTGGCCGGCGCCGACATGCTGGATGAACGTTTTTGCGCCGCCGACTTCGAGCATGAGCTTGAGCACCGGCGCGCGTCGCTGACTGGGACCGGTGAAGACGACGACGAAGGCCTGCTTAACTTGCTGCGCCGCGCGCACCACGCGGAAGTTTTTCGGACCCTGGCGCGCGATGTCGAGGGCAAGTTGACCGTTGAACAGGTGGCCGACGACCTGAGCTCGCTCGCCGACGCAGTGCTGCGGGTAACGACTCGCTGGTGCTGGGCCCGCCTGAAAAACAAACACCGCGAGACAGCGCAGATCGCCATCATTGCCTACGGCAAACTCGGCGGCAAAGAGCTCGGCTACGGCAGCGATCTTGACATTGTGTTTGTTTACGCCGATGAAGATGAACGAGCGCCAGAGATCTATGCCGGCCTGGTGCGAAAGCTGATCAACTGGCTGACCGTCAAAACCGGCGAAGGCGACCTCTACGAGATCGACACCGCGCTTCGACCCAATGGCAATTCCGGGCTGCTGATTACCAGCTTTGACGCCTACGCCAACTACCAGCAGCAACGCGGCAGCAACACCGCCTGGACCTGGGAGCACCAGGCCATGACACGTGCCCGCTTTGTGCTGGGCGACGACACGCTGCGGCAACGCTTCGATGCCATTCGCAACGCCGTGATCAGCGCGCCGCGCAAGGTTGATGACTTGAAAGCCGAGATCACAGCCATGCGCGAACGCTTGCGCGCCGCGCACCCCGCCAGACGGGAGCCTGCAGATGGCCAAAAAGGTGAGCGCTTTAATATCAAACAAAGCCCTGGTGGCATGATCGATGCCGAATTTGCCATGCAATATCTGGT
>JADGRK010000341.1 GCA_017880985.1 Rhodoferax sp.
GACCAGAACGCCATTGATCGCGCCGACTGGGATATTTTCCGCGCCACCGGCGTGGCGCACCTGATGAGCATCTCGGGCTTGCACATCACCATGTTCGCCTGGGCCGCTGCGCTCACGGTGGGCTGGTTGTGGCGACGCTCCAGTCGGCTCTGCCTGCGCTGGCCGGCGCCCAGCGCGGCGTTGCTGGGGGGCATGCTGCTCGCGGGTGCCTATGCATTGTTCAGTGGCTGGGGCGTGCCCTCGCAGCGCACCGTGCTGATGCTCGCCACGGTCGGCTTGCTAAGTTTGTCGGGCAAACACTGGCCGTGGCCACAGGTCTGGTTGCTGGCCTGCGCGGTGGTGGTGGCGGTCGATCCGTGGGCCTTGACGCAGGCTGGTTTCTGGCTCAGTTTTGTTGCCGTTGGCATCCTGTTTGCTACGGATTCAGGCGCTGCTGGGGCGAATACAACGATTGAATTCGGCACCGCGGTCGCCGCCGCGCCGGGCCGCCCCAAGCAAGGCGGGGTCCCCCCGGGGGGCAGCGCAGCACGTGCAATGGCAAGCGTGGGGGCCCTATTTCACGAGCAGTGGGTGATCACGCTGGCGTTGACGCCGTTGACACTGCTGCTGTTTGGTCAGGTTTCCGTTGTGGCGCTGGTGGCCAATGCGCTGGCGATTCCATGGGTGACGCTGGTGGTTACGCCACTGGCGCTGCTGGGCGTGTTGGTGGCGCCGCTATGGGACCTGGCTGGCTGGGCCATTGCGGCACTGGCCTGGTATCTGCAAACCTTGGCCGCCTTGCCATTTGCTTCTGTTTCCGTAGCGCAAGCGCCTTTGTGGGCGGGCGCTGCTGGCGTATTTGGCGGCATCCTGCTGGCCATGCAATGGCCCTGGAGTCTGCGCCTGATGGGTCTGCCCCTGATGCTGCCGGTGATGTTGTGGCAGCCGCCACGCCCGGCCGAGGGGCAGTTTGAGTTGCTGGCAGCCGATGTGGGGCAGGGCAATGCCGTGTTGGTGCGCACCGCGCACCACGCCCTGCTGTACGACACCGGGCCGCGCTTTGGCCGCGACAGCGACGCTGGGCACCGTGTGCTGGTGCCACTGCTGCGCGCATTCGACGTGCAGCTGGATCGGTTGATGCTGAGTCACCGTGACAGCGATCACACCGGTGGCGCGCTGGCGGTGCTGGCGATGCAGCCGCAAGCCGAGCTGCTGGGCTCGATCGAAGATGACCATGAATTGCAGGCCGTGCGCAAGGCGACGCGCTGCGTGGCGGGGCAGCGCTGGCGCTGGGACGGCGTTGATTTTGAAGTGCTGCACCCGCAGGCGGCCGACTATCGTGTGGTCAGCAAAACCAACGCCATGAGCTGCACGCTACGCATCTCCAACGCGGCGCACTCGGCTCTGCTGGCGGGTGATATTGAGCAGGGCCAGGAAGCGCGGCTGATAGAGGGCCACAACGCCAGGGTTTCCGAAGCAGACGCAGATCCACTGCCCACTGCATTGAAGGCTGATGTGCTCCTGGTGCCGCACCACGGCAGCAAAACCTCCAGCAGTGCTGATTTTCTGGAGGCGGTGCGGCCGCAAATTGCGCTGGTCCAGGCCGGCTACCGCAACCGGTTTGGTCACCCGGCAGGACCCGTTTTGGTGCGTTATCAGGAGCGCCATATTCGGCTGATCGACTCGCCCCGTTGTGGTGCCGCAACCTGGCAATCGGCCGAACCAGATCAGGTCAAATGCCAGCGCGTCCTAGCCCTGCGCTATTGGCATCATCGGGTGCTTTGAGGGCGCATTTTTGTGTTCTGTTGGAAATATCCGACACCACGCTGATTTTGGCGGTGCTACCTTCACGCACCATCTAACAACTTCTCAAAGATTGCCATGCCCAAAACCCTGATTGAACCGTTTCGCATCAAGAGCATTGAGCCGATTCGGATGACCACGCGGCCGGAGCGCGAGCAACTGCTGGCAGCCGCCAAGCTCAACGTCTTCAAGCTGCGGGCCGAAGACGTGCTGATCGACTGGCTGACCGATTCCGGCACCGGTGCCATGTCGTCCAAACAGTGGGGCGCGATCATGGAAGGCGACGAGAGTTACGCTGGGGCGCGCAGTTTTTACCGGCTGGAGGCGGTGATCCAGAACATCACCGGCATGAAGTTCTTCGTACCCACCCACCAGGGGCGCGCCGCCGAGAAAGTGCTGTTCACCGCGGTTTGCAAAAAAGGCGACCTGGTGCCCAACAATTCCCACTTCGACACCACGCGCGCCAATCTTGAGTACCTTGGCATCGAGGCGGTTGATCTGGTCATCCCCGAAGGCCTGCAGCCGGCGCTGATCTATCCGTTCAAGGGCAATATTGATTTACAGCGCGTCGAGGCGCTGCTTAAAAGCGAGGGCGAGCGGATCCCGTTTGGCATGATCACCGTGACCAACAACAGCGGCGGTGGCCAGCCGGTGTCGATGGCCAATATTCGCGCCTATGCCAAGCTGCTCAAGGCTTACGGGAAGCCCTTGATCATGGATGTCTGCCGCTTTTCCGAAAACGCCATGTTCATCAAGATGCGCGAGCCCGGTTACGAGAACACGCCCATCAAAACCATCGTGCAGGAGATGTTCGGTTATGCCGATGGCGCCACCATGAGCGCCAAGAAAGACGGCATGGTCAATATCGGAGGCTTTATCGTGCTGCGCAGCGAGGAATGGATGGACGCGGTGCGCAACGTGCTGATCATGACCGAGGGTTTTCCCACCTACGGTGGCCTGGCCGGGCGTGACCTCGAAGCGCTGGCCGTGGGGCTCGAAGAAGGCATGCAGGAAGACTACCTGCGCTACCGTCTGCGCACCGCCGAGTACCTGGGCGAGCGGCTGGAGGCCTCGGGCGTGGGTTTCGTCAAGCCCACCGGCGGTCACGCGGTGTATATCGATGCCAAAACCGTGCTGCCCAATATGCCGGTCGCGCATTACCCGGCCTGGGCGCTGTGCAATGCGCTCTATCTGGAAGGTGGCATTCGTGGCGTGGAAATTGGCTCGGTGATGTTTGGCAAGCGGCAGGATGACGGCAGTGAAACCTACCACAGCATGGAACTGGTGCGCCTGGCTTTCCCGCGGCGCATGTACACCCAGTCACATTTCGACTATGCGGCTGAGGTGATTGATGAGGTCAAGCAAAAAGCCGCCAGCATCCGGGGCGTACGGATTACCAAGCAGCCTAAATTCCTGCGTCACTTCACCTGCGAATGTGCCTGGGTTTGAGGCCTGATTTCGACGCCATAGCGGCCTGGTGCAGGTCATTTCACCACCCGTGCCACCACCTGCCCCAATTCAATCACCACCATCGCATAGTAGCTGCTCCAGTTATAGCGCCTGATGGCGTAGAGGTTTTCGCTGTCGGTCACTTCCGCCACGACCACTTTGACCACCAAGCGGGA